>JBAZPE010000110.1:0-6926 GCA_041648375.1 Burkholderiaceae bacterium
TGGGCGCACGCCAAGTCGCTGGCGATTGGCGAGTTGACGCATCTTGCGCGCTTTTTCAAGACGATGGAGCAGGAGCCTGGCGTGCAGGCTGCACTGAAAGACGAAGGTCTGGCCTGATCCGATCGGCTGGCGGGCACGACAGTGCCGGCCGCCACCGCCCCTCACTGGTGCGTCAGGCCCCCAGATACGCGCGTCGAACCTCGGGGTTCACAAGCAATGCCGAACCCGTATCGGCCAGCACCACACGGCCGGTTTCCAGCACGTAGCCCCGGTCAGCCACCTGCAGGGCCTTGTTGGCGTTCTGCTCCACCAGAAACACGGTCACGCCCTGATCCCGAATGGTTCGGATGATTTCGAAAATTTGCGCAATGATCAGCGGCGCAAGCCCCAGGGTGGGTTCATCAAGCAGCAGCAGCCGCGGGCGTGACATCAGAGCCCGACCGATGGCCAGCATCTGCTGCTCCCCACCCGACATGGTGCCGGCGCGTTGCGACGCACGCTCTTTCAGGCGCGGGAACAAGCCGTACACGTACTCAAGACCCGATTGAATCTGCTCACGAGTGGCGAAAAAGCCCCCCATCATCAGATTTTCAGCCACCGTGAGGTCCTTGAACACGCGACGACCTTCGGGCGAAACCGCAATGCCGCTGCGCATGATGTGGTGCGTATCCGCCTGGCTGATATCGCGCCCCTCGAAGGTGATGGTGCCTTCGCTGATGCGCGGATTGCCGCAAACGCTCATGAGCAACGTGGTCTTGCCTGCGCCGTTGGACCCGATCAGTGTGACGATCTCGCCCTGGTTGACCTCGATGGACACCCCTTTGAGCGCCTGGATGGCACCGTAGTAGGTGTGCACATTTTCCAGCTTGAGCATTATTCCTCTCCCAGATAAGCCTTGATGACGCGCTCGTCCGAACGCACCGCCTCCGGCGTACCGGTCGTGATGGCCTTGCCGTGCTCCATGACCAGAATGCGATCAGAGATCCCCATGATCAGACTCATGTCATGCTCGATGAGCAGTACGGCCACGTTGAACTCACGGCGCAGCGTATCGATCAGGCCTTGAAGGTCCTTCTTCTCCTGTGGATTCAGTCCTGCGGCCGGTTCGTCCAGCATCAACAGGCGCGGCTTGGTGATCATGCATCGGGCGATTTCCAGCCGTCGCTGGTGCCCATAGGCCAGATTGCCCGCCTCCCGATTGGCGAATTCACGCAAGCCCATGAAATCGAGCCATTGTGCCGAGCGCTCGCGCGCCTCGTCCTCCGATCGACGGTAACCGGGCAGCTTGAGCAGCCCGGGCAGCAGGCGATTTTCCACTTGCGTGTGCTGGGCCACCAGCAGGTTTTCAAGCACGGTCAGTTGCTTGAACAGCCGCACGTTCTGAAACGTGCGCACCAGACCATGGCGCGCCACCATGTGACTGGGCAGGCCATTGATGGACTTGCCGTCCAACGCAATCTCGCCTGCGCTGGGTTTGTAGAACCCACCCACGCAGTTGAACACCGTGGTCTTACCCGCGCCGTTCGGGCCAATGATGGCGAACACCTCGTCGCTCTGCACGTCGAAGTTGATGTTGTCCACTGCCAGCAAGCCGCCGAAGCGCATGCTCAAACCAGAAACCTTCAACAATGTGCTGCTCATTTCGCAAGCTCCACATGGGGGCGCTTCATGGGAAGCAGACCTTGCGGACGCCAGACCATCATCAACACCATCACCAAACCAAAAATCAACATCCGGTACTCGGCGAATTCGCGCGCCAGTTCCGGCACGACTGTCAGCAGCGTAGCCGCGAGAATCACGCCGACCTGCGAACCCATCCCGCCCAGCACGACAATGGCCAGAATCAGGGCAGACTCGATGAAGGTAAATGACTCAGGATTGACCAGCCCCTGCCGGGCGGCAAAGAACGCCCCGCCAAAGCCTGCAAACATAGCGCCCAGCGTAAATGCCGAGAGCTTGATGCGTGTAGGATTCAAGCCCAGCGAGCGGCATGCAATTTCATCTTCGCGCAACGCTTCCCAGGCACGACCGACGGGCATGCGAATCAGTCGCGTGGAGACGAACAGGGTCACCAGCGCAAACATCAAGGCCATCAGATAGAGGTAGATGACCATGTGGTTGTTCTGAAACGTCCATCCCATGATCTCGTGAAACGTCTGACCACCCGGCTCACTTGCACGACGCTGCATCTCCATACCGAACACCGTGGGCTTGGGAATGCCGGAGATACCGTCGGGACCGTTGGTGAACTGATTCAGGTTGATCAGCAGCAGACGAATGATCTCGCCAAACCCGAGCGTCACGATAGCCAGATAGTCACCCCGTAGCCGCAGCACGGGAAAGCCCAGGATAAAACCGAACAGGGCCGCCATGGCACCGGCAATCGGCAACGCTTCCCAGAACCCGAACCCTGCCCACTGATACAGCAAGGCATAGGTATAGGCGCCCACGGCGTAAAAGCCCACGAAACCCAGATCGAGCAGACCCGCGAAACCCACGACGATATTCAGCCCCAGCGCCAGCATGATGTAGATCAGCACCAGGGTGGCGATATCAACCGAACTGCGGCCACTGAAGAACGGCCAGATGACCGCGACGGCAACCAGCGCCAAGATGAGCAGCTTGTTGCCGCCCGTGGGTGCCGCCGGCAATGTGGGCAGGCCACGTTTGAGCTTCTTGAACGGCAACAGCAGCCAGTGGCGGCACAATTGACCGACGAACACGATCGCCATGGCGATCAACACGAACGAAAAGTTCGGCTCCATCAGGGTCTTCGCACCCTGACGAATCAGTTGCAGGCCGAATACCGGCATGACGATCACGCCGGTGAGAATGGCTGCAACGAATGCGTGTTTGACATTGTTGCCCATCAGACTTTCTCCACTTCAGGCTTGCCCAAAAGCCCCGTCGGCCGGAAGAGCAAAATCAGCACCAGCAATCCGAAGGCGACAATGTCCTTGTATTGCGACGATATATAGGCTGCGGCAAACGTCTCGGCCAGGCCCAGCAGCACACCGCCGAGCATCGCGCCGGGAATACTGCCGATTCCGCCCAGCACGGCCGCCGTAAACGCCTTGATGCCGACGATGAAGCCGATGAATGGATTGAGCTTGCCGATCGTGATGGCGATCAACACGCCGCCGACGGCGGCCAGCATCGCGCCCAGCACGAACGTAAACGAGATGACCTTGTTGGTGTCGATGCCCAGCAAATTGGCCATGTGCATGTCTTGCGAGCAGGCGCGAGAGGCACGGCCCATGCGCGAATACTTGATGAACAGCGTCAGGCCGATCATCAGCACCACGGTCACCACGATGATCAGAATGCGTGAATACGGCATGCTGACACCGAAAGCGTGTTCCCCGAAATTGAAATTGATGCCGCCGGAGAACAGGGCCGGCACGGCCATGTCGCGTGCGCCCTGCCCGAGCGCCATCCAGTTCTGCAGAAAGATCGACATACCGATTGCCGAAATCAGGGCCACCAACCTGGGACTGCCCCGCACGGGCCGATAGGCCACGCGTTCCAGCGTATAGCCATAGACACCGGTGACCGCCATGGCGACCACGAGCATCACGGCGACCATGAGTGGCAAGGGCATGCCGGTCTGGGTGCCGATGGCAGTGAGGGTGACCAAACCGACGTAAGCGCCGATCATGTAGATTTCGCCGTGTGCGAAATTGATCATGCCGATGATGCCGTAGACCATCGTGTAGCCAATGGCAATCAACGCATAAATCGCCCCGAGCGACAGACCGTTGAAGATCTGCTGTGTCAGTTGGGGGATCAGATCAGACATAGTGTGTACTCCAAATGGCAACGGCTCCGGAGATCCATCCCGGAGCCGGCAACCTGTCCTGCTAAACGAGGGCTGGTTCGTGGGGCTGCTGCACTGCAAATGACCCGTTCAGGGAACGGGTCCCGCCCATTACAACTGCGTTTTCTTGCCGGCTTTGTCCCACTTGTAGACGGCAAATTCGAAGTCTTTCAAGTCGCCCTTGGCGTCGTATTCGACCTTGCCGATGGCGGTATTGAACGACCCCTTGTGCAGATAGTCCGCCACTTTAGCAGGATCCTCACCGACCGCATTGATGCCATCTGCAATCAATTGCACAGCCGCGTAGGCTGGCATCTGGAACGCACCGTCAGGATCGCGCTTGGCGTCGGCAAATGCTTTCACCACGCCTTCGTTGCCAGGCAGCTTGGTGAAGTCGGCAGGCAAGGTCACCAGCAGACCGTCGACCGCCGGTCCGGCAATCGCGACCAGATCCTGGTTGGCCGTGCCCTCAGGACCCATGAACTGCACGTTCAGGCCCTGTTCACGCGCCTGACGCAGCAACAGGCCCAGTTCGGGGTGATAGCCGCCGAAATACACCAGGTCAACGCCAGCCGATTTCAGCTTGGTGATGACCGCGGAGTAATCGTTGTCACCTACGTTGATGCCTTCGAAGATCGCAACGGGCACCTTGTCTTTGTCCAGCGTGTTCTTGACTTGTGTGGCCACGCCAGAACCGTAGGTTTGCTTGTCGTGAAGGACGGCAACCTTCTTGGGCTTGAGCTTGGTGGCGATGTAATTTGCAGCAAAAGGACCTTGCTGATCGTCCCGACCAATTGTGCGGAAGAAGAAATGGGGCTTGGTGGTATCAGTCACCAGGGGCGAGGTGGCGCCCGGGGTGATGGCAACGATGCCTTCCTGTTCATAGATATTCACCGCCGGCACCGTCACGCCGGAGCACGCATGCGCAACGGCGAATTTGGCGCCCGAGTTCACCACACGGTTGGCCGCCGGTACCGCCTGCTTGGGCTCACAACCGTCATCGATCAGGATGGGTTCGAGCTTCTTGCCTTTCACGCCGCCTTTGGCGTTGATCGTTTCGATGGCGGTCAGTGCGCCAGCCTGGATCTGATCGCCGTACTGGGTGTTGGGCCCGGTCATGGGCTGTGGGATGCCGATCTTGATGGTGTCGGCCGCGTGGACGGCGCCTGCCAGTGCCAGCGCGCCCAGCGCCAGGGTGATCGGGGTCAAGCGGTGCAGAATATTCATGCGACTCTCCAGTCCAATGTGCAGCGATAAGGCGCACATTCTGGAATCCGCGACATCAAATGTCCACTGAGCGTATTCCCTAGGGAGCGGCGCCCGGTCGGCCAAGGTTCCACATGAGCGCGCGAAACGGCAACAACATTAGTAAGTTCAGTGCAAGTTTCACCGCCAGATCCCCCAGTCCCCAAGTTACCCAGGGAGCGGTCGTACCGGCGAAAGCAATGGCAAAAAACAGCGCCGTGTCCAGGCACGCGGCCAACACACCCGAGACGACCGGCGCGCGCCACCATGACTGATGGCGCAACTGATCGAAGACGCGAATATCCAGAAGTTGCGCGCAGATGAAGGCCGTTCCGGAGGCAACCGCAATGCGAGGAGACGCGACCCAGACCGACACCAGGATCGCCGCAGCGAACCCTGCCCATGCCACGCGCCGCGCCGCGCCCGGGCCGTAGCGACGATTGAGCAGGTCACTGACCAGAAACGCGACCGGATAGGACAAGCCACCCCAGGTGAGCCAATCATTGAGCGGGATCTGAACCAGCAGATTGGAGGCCACCACGATGGCGCACATCAGCAGCACGGCCAGCGCGAAGACGCGCGGGCGCATGGTGCACACGAGCACGGACGACATTATTGCTGCGCGTCGCGCGCAAGAGCAGCCGAACGATCGCATGCCGCTTTCATGGCCGCGCCCACGATGTCGGTCAGGCCGGCCTGAGCGAAGACATCGAGTGCCGCGGCGGTCGTGCCGCCCTTGGAGGTCACGTTCTGGCGCAGCGTGGCAGGCGAGTCGGTAGACTCGGCCGCCAGGCGCGTGGCGCCGGCCAGTGTGGCCAGGGCCAGTTGCCGAGCCTGCGCCGAGGTCAATCCAAGGGCCTCACCGCCCTTGATCAGGGACTCGATGAAAAGAAACACGTAGGCAGGGCCACTGCCCGACAGCGCGGTTACGGCATCCAGCGCGGCATCGTCTGCCACCCAGACGACCTCGCCGACTGCCGAAAAAATGGCCTGTACCAGTGCCCTGCTCTGCTCGGACACGCCGGCAAGGGCGGCAATGCCGGTGGCGCCCGCACCCACCAGGGCGGGCGTGTTGGGCATGCAACGTACCAGATTGGTCAGGGGGTGACCCGGCTCACCCAGCCACTGGGCAAGCGTGTCGCCCCGAATGCCGGCGGCAATGCTGACCACCAGGGTCTCGGGTCGCAGGAACGGGCGCGTGGCATCGGCCACTTCCCGCAGCCCCTGAGGTTTGACCGCATAGATCCAGACGTCGGCACGCGCCAGAGCGTCATCGGCCGCTGCCGCCACCGACATGCCGCGGGCCTGCCAGCGTGCGCGGGTATCGGCATTGATATCGATCACGTGGATGTTGGCGGCAGGACAGATGCGATCGGCCAGGCCGCCGGCCAGCGCCCAGGCCATATTGCCCCCGCCGATCAGGGCAATGGTGAGAGATTTGTTCATGGTCGGCATTGTAGAGAAAAGTTGTAGAAGACATGTCACGTTGATTTGGACAATAATGGCGCGACCAGCCGAACGGCAAGCGAGACGCGCATGCAGACATCGAAAAATGTCGCAAATGGCACAGAACTGCCGGTTTTATTTGACAGCGCGCGCCACATCGGCAAAAGTCACGCCTTTGTCACAAACAATACATAAAGTGCCCACGGTTCAAGTGTCAGGATCTACCGATCCGGCACGTTGGGTATAAGGAGGAAGTACCATGAAATCCCCGCGTCTGCTCCTGTCTGTGGCCGCCGTACTGGCCGCCATTGGCACCGCCCCGGCCTACTCTGCCACGGACATCCAGTTCTGGCATTCGATGGAAGGCGCACTCGGTGAGCGTGTGAACGCCCTGGCCGCCGACTTCAACAAAGGTCAA
>JBAZPE010000111.1:0-6912 GCA_041648375.1 Burkholderiaceae bacterium
CGCGCGCCTGACGTTCAGACTTCGCCGCCCTTGTAGCCAGGGCTTTGCAGGTCGTGATAGTGAAACGTCTGCCTGGCCTGATCCATGCGCATGCCTTGCCGAATCGCATCACGCAGTTGCTCTTCGTTGCGCGTGATTTGCTCGGCGGCATCCAGCACCGCGTCCTCCTGCGCGCGAGGTATCACCACAACGCCATCCGGATCACCCACGACGATGTCGCCAGGGTGAACGGTGACGTTGCCGATCACCACAGGCACCTGCAACGCTTTGAGCTGAATGCGGCCTTTGCCGGTGCGCATCCAGGTGTTGCGACTATAGATGGGATAGCCCAGCGAACGGCACAGTGCCACATCGCGATTGTTGCCGTCGATGACTGTGCCTGCCATGCCGCGCCGATGCGCCGCCTCAGTGAGGATATTGCCCCAAGTCCCTACGTCATCCTTGCCCTGGTTGTCGATCACGATGACGCTGCCCGCCGGCGCATCGTCGATGAATTCGCCCACGGTGCCCGGGGTGCTCTGCACCGCCTCATACAACACGGTGAACGCGCGACCGGCCATTCGAAAATCAGGGTCGCAGGGGCGGATCTTGTGGCACTGCCCGACAATCGACAGGCGGTCCAGAGCATCACTCAGTGCGGCACAATCCAGTTTGGATGCCCGCACAACGTTGGCATCGGTAGTGTCCAGAGTCATAGGTCGCTCATGTAAAGAAAGTGGAAAGGTGTCATTCGATGGAGATACCGGCCTTGCGGATGACCGGCTGCCAGTAGTCGATGTCCTTGCGCACTTGCTGGTCCAGCTGTTCGGGTGTCATGTAGCGCACCTGCACGCCGGTTGTGGCCAGCGACTGCTGCACGCGTTCGGTCTCCAATGTCTTCTTGACGGCGTCGGTCAGCGTTGCCACAACGCTATCTGGCGTATTGGCGGGGGCGAACAGCGCCACCCAGGCGTCCAGTTCGAAGTCAGGAAAGCCTGCCTCGGCCGTGGTGGGCACGTCAGGCAACAGCGGAATGCGGGTTTTGCTGGCCACCGCCAGCGCACGCACCTGACCGGTGGGAATGAAACCGGCCACTGAAGGCGGTGTGGCCACGGTCATCTGCACATTGCCGGCCAGCACGTCCTGAACGGCCGGGCCCGCGCCTTTGTAGGCCACGTGCACCAGCTCGATGCCGGTGCGCTGCTTGAACAGCTCCATGCCGATGTGCGGCACCGATCCGTTGCCCGAGGTGGCGTAATTCAGCACGTTCGGATTCTTCTTGGCGAAATCGACCAGTTCCTGCAGTGACTGGAACGGCTGCTTGGGGTTGACCGCAATGATGTGGGGTGAGACCACCAGCATGGCCACCGGTTTGAAATCCTTGATGGGATCCCAATCAAGCGTGCGATACATCACCGGGTTGCCAACGTGGAACATCGAATAGCCGGCCAGCAGGGTGTAGCCATCCGGCTTGGAGCGGGCCACGTAGGTTGCCGCGATGTTGCCGCTGGCGCCGGGCCGATTTTCGACGATGACGGTCTGGCCCAGGTTCGTGCCCAGCACGGGGGCAATGATGCGCGAGACCTGATCCAGAATGCCTGCAGGGGTGACCGGTACCGTAATGCGGACGGCACGATCCGGAAAGTCAGCCGCCGACGCAGAAGACAGCGCGCCAGCCAGCAAAAGGCCCAAGAGGGAATATTTCATGTCTGCTCCGTTTTTATTGCATGTTTTGTAATATCCTAGTGGCCTTCTGTAATTACACAAGACTTTTGGATAATATTTTTATGCCTGTCGCCGCCAGCACGCCTGAACGCATCCGACTGGCCGTGCAAGCGGATATCGAACGTGGCGCCCTGCGCGCCGGCGAGTTGATCGATGAGAAGCTGCTGGCCGCCAAATACGGCGTGTCGCGCACCCCCATCCGCGAGGCCTTGCTGATGCTGTCTGCGCAGAAGCTGGTGGTGGCCATGCCGCGTGCGGGTAGCATGGTCCACAAGCCATCGGCCACCGAATTGATTGCGCTGCTGGAATACCTCGGCGAGCTCGAAGGGGTGGCCGCCAGGCTGGCGGCATTGCGCATGACTCCCGAGCAGCGCAGCACTCTGGCTCAGATGCACGAAGCGTCCGAGACGCTGGCGAAATCTGGCGAACGCCATCGCTACGAAACGGCAAATCGTGCCCTGCACGAGCACATTTATCAGTGCTGCGGCAACAGTGTGGTCAATGAAGAAATCGTGGCGGCACAGCGCCGTCTGGCGAATTTCCGTCGGCACGTCTTCAATCAGCCTGGCAGGCTGATGGCCTCGTTCAACGAGCATGTGCCGCTGGTGCGTGCCATCGTGGCGGGAGACAGTGACATGGCGGCCAGCGCCATGCGTGATCACATCATCGGCAAAGGCAAGGCATTTGCCGATCTGGTGCTGGTCAATGCATGATGCCCGCCCACAGTGAATCGGGTCGTCACATGAGGCCCACGCTGCTCCTGATGCTGACCGTGCCTCCGCTGCTGTGGGGCAGCAATGCCGTGCTAGGCCAGCTTGCGGCAGGCAGCATTGCACCTATCCTGCTCAATGTGCTGCGCTGGAGCGTGGCCCTGGCGCTGCTCGCGCCATTTGCCCTGCGCCAGATCGGGCCGCATTTGCCGGCGCTGCGCGCGCAGTGGAAGTTTCTATTGCTCAGCAGTTTCCTGGGCATCACCTGCTACAACGCGCTGCAGTATCTGGCGCTGACGACCTCCTCCGCTTTGAACATCTCGCTGATCGGTGCGGCCACGCCGGTGTTCATCCTGATATCGGGCCGCGTCTTTTTCGGACAGCGCATCAATGTGCTCAGCGCCATCGGTGCCCTGGTCTCCATCGTCGGGGTGGCCTGCGTGCTGGCCCGAGGCGATGTCTCCCGGTTAAATACCATCAGTTTCGTGCCTGGCGACCTGTTCATGCTGGTCGCCGCGGTTGCATGGGGGCTGTACACCCTGCTGCTCAAGCAGCCACGTGCGCATATGCCCATCACGGTTTTGCTGTCGGTGCAGATCGCCATCGGGCTGCTGTGCAGTCTGCCCTTTGCCGCAGCCGAGCATGTGTGGGGCGGCTACGCGCCGCTGGTGTGGGGCTGGCGCGAGATCGCCATCGTGTTTTATGTAGGCACCATGCCTTCGCTGGTCGCGTACTTCTGCTGGCAACGCGCGGTGTCGCAGACCAGCGCGCAGCTACCTGTGTTTTTCATGAACCTCACACCCCTGTTCACCGTCAGTCTGGCGGCATTGATGCTCAACGAACGCCCTCAGGCGTTTCATTACATCGGCCTGGTGCTGATTCTGGGTGGCATCTATCTGGCGCATCGCAGCCAGCCGGCGTGAAGGCCATTGCATTGAGTCTGGCGTGGCATGACATCAGTCGCGAATTTCGTTTGACGCGTGTCGCGCATCCCAACAGAATCGTCTCATCACAGTGAATACCGCCTGCCGCCCGGGGTGAGCGTTTGGGGAATCAATGAACGACGATCGACGCACGCATGGATTGTGGGAGGCCTCGGCGCCGCCCGCACCGGTGACTCATTCGCTTAACGCGCACCTCACGGCCGACGTCGTGATCGTGGGCGCAGGATTCACGGGCTTGAGTGCGGCGTTGCATCTGGCGCAGGGTGGCGCCGACGTGGTGGTGCTCGAGGCGCAGGCGATTGGTTTCGGTGGGTCGGGGCGCAATGTCGGCCTGATCAATGCAGGCATGTGGGTACCGCCCGCCGAATTGCCGCAGGCGCTGGGCAACCTCTACGGTCAGCGTCTGCTCCAGGCACTGGGCAATGGCCCGGACCTGGTGTTCGAACTGATCGAGCAGCATGGCATTCAGTGCGAAGCGGTGCGTGCAGGAACGCTGCACTGTGCCGTCGGTGCCCGCGGTTTGGCAGACATCACCGAACGGGCCCGGCAATGGCAAGCGCTTGGCGCGCCGGTGCACGTCCTCGATGCCGCAGCGACACAGCAGAAAACAGGCACCGATGCCTATGCCGGGTCGCTGCTGGACCTGCGAGCGGGCACACTGCAGCCGCTCGCCTATGCGCGGGGGCTGTCGCATGCCGCACTTCACGCGGGCGCACGCATCTTCACTGGGAGCCCGGTCGCTGCGGTGCAGGATCACGGCACGCACTGGCAGCTCGCGACGGCCGCGCACGGCTCCGTCAGTGCGAAGTGGGTGATCGTGGCCACCAATGCCTACACCTCGGCGCAAGGTGTCTGGTCCGCGATTCGCAGTGAACTGGTGGGGTTGCCTTACTTCAATATGGCGACCGTGCCGCTGAGCGCGGCGATGCGCAGTCGCATTCTGCCCGAGCGTCAAGGTGCCTGGGATACCCGGCAGGTGTTGTCATCGATGCGGATGGATCGGGCCGGACGACTGGTGTTTGGCAGCGTCGGTGCGTTGGCGGGCCCCGGGCAGGCGATTCACACCGACTGGGGGCGCCGTGCGCTGGCCAGGTTGTACCCTGAGCTCAAGGGTGTCGCGTTCGAGCATGAATGGTATGGCACCATCGGCATGACCGGCAATTCGCTGCCCAGATTCCACACCCTGGCACGTCAGACGGTCTCGTTCAGCGGCTACAACGGGCGCGGCATTGCGCCTGGCACCGTGCTCGGGCGCGAGCTCGCACGTTTGGTGTCGGGCCAGATCCGCACGCAGGAGCTGCCACTGCCCGAATCGCCTGTGGAACCAGTGGTTTGCCGCTGGGCACGCGAGGCGTGGTACGAGGTGGGCGCACAGATCGTGCATGGCGCCGGGGCGCGGTTACCGTAACCTTGGCCACAACGCATGACGCAGTCATCAGGACGCGCCGCTTGCCCACGCTGGCATCTCGCCTGCGACGGCGCCGAAGAACGTGATCAGTAGCCAATAGCCCATGCCCGTGATCACCAGCAGCGACAGAATATTCATGAGAAAGCCGTGCCTGGCCATCCGCGCAATAGTGATGTAGCCGGAGCTGAACACCAGCGCATTCGGTGGCGTGGCCACCGGAAGCATGAAGGTCATCGATGCGGCCAGCGTGGCGGGCACCATCAGCAACAGCGGGTTCTCACCCAGACTCATGGCAAGCCCGGAAACGATGGGGATGAAGGTGGCTGCCGTGGCCGTGTTGGACATGAATTCGGTCAACACAAGTACGGCCAAAGCGACCAGCAGCACCACGCCGAAGGTGGGCAGGGCGCTGGCATAGGTGCCCAGCAGATCACCGATCCAGCTGTCCAGACCCGTGGCCACCACCCCTGCCGACAGGCTCAGGCCACCGCCGAACAGCACCAGGATGCCCCAGGGCAGGTTCTTGGTCATTTCCCAATTAACCAGGCCGCCGCCTTCTTTCTCACCCGAGGGGATGATGAACAATGCGATGGCAGCCAGCACGGCGATCGAAGCGTCCGATAGCCCGGGAATGATGTTCTGCAGCAACGAGCGGAAGATCCAGGCGCTGGCTGTGACGACGAACACCAGCGCCACGCGGCGCTCGGCCGTGGACCAGCCGCCCAGCGCGTCCAGCTGCGTGCGAAACAGCTCGTCGGCACCTTCGATCGTCTTGCGATCCAGGCGAATGGAGATGCGTGTGAGCAACAGCCACGCGCCCAGCAGCATGACCAGCATGATGGGCATGCCGAAAATCATCCACTGCGCAAAGCCGATGTCATAGCCATAGGTGCGGTTCAACGCGCCTGCCAGCAAGGCATTGGGCGGGGTGCCGATCAACGTGCCGATCCCGCCTATCGATGCGGCATAGGCCACCGAAAGCATCAGGGCCAGCGGAAACTGCGACGAGCCCCCTTTCTGCGAAATCAGCGCGGCCACGGAAAGCGCGACGGGCAGCATCATGACGGCGGTTGCCGTGTTCGAGACCCACAGGCCACAGAAGGCGGTGGCCAGCATGAAGCCGCCGACGATGCGGTGTTGCTGCGAGCCGGTCCGCGACACGATGTTCAGCGCAATGCGCCGGTGCAACTGCCAGCGTTCCATGGCCATGGCCAGGAAAAAGCCCCCCATGAAGAGAAAGATGATCGGGTCACCATAGGGCGAGGCGGCCTCGCCTGCCGTGGTGGCCCCCACGATGGGAAACAGCGCCACGGGCAGCAGGGCTGTCGCGCCCACGGGTATGGCTTCGGTGATCCACCAGGTCACCATCAGCACGGCGACGGCAAGCAGCCGCCAGGCTTCGGGCGCCATGTCCTGCGGGGGAGGGATGATCAGGATGAGGGCAAACAGGGTCAGGCCGATGCAGACTGCGCTCGGTTTGACCAGCGGCTTCTGGGGTAGTGTGTGACCGGTCGGCGTGGCATTGGCCGTGTGCTGACTATCGGGGGATGCTGCTCTGCCTGCTGCATGGGCAGCGCTGTCTGAGTCTTTATGTGAAGTGGGATCGGCCATGTGTGGTTCCAGAAAGTGCAGGAGACAGACCCATGAAATTCAGGGTTCTGTCAGCTTTGCACTACTGTAACCGTTCGAGGCCAGCTCTTCAGCGCGCCCAGCGCTTTTCGAAATCCCACACTTCCTGAAAGCCGATCAGCTGGCAGAACTCGCCGAAGTCGAACATGTCCACATCGGCCGTCTGGCTCACGCCATCCTGTTTCAGGTGGCGCAGCGCCTTTTCCATGCTGGCCGCAGCCACCAGGCTGGTCATCGATGGGTAGATGGCAAGCGCATAGCCGATTTCGGCCAAAACCTTGGCTGGCAGAATCGGTGTTTTGCCACCGTCGGCCATATTGGCCAACATCGGCACATCGAAGGCTTCGCAGGCGCGGCGCATTTCGTCCTCTGACTGCGGTGCTTCGAAGAACAGCACATCGGCCCCGGCCTCGGCATAGGCATCGAGTCGACGCATGGCTTCGTCCACGCCCAGACTGGCCCGCGCATCGGTACGCGCGATGATCAGGAAGTTTTCCTTGTCCTCACGGGCTTCTGC
>JBAZPE010000112.1:0-6816 GCA_041648375.1 Burkholderiaceae bacterium
CGCGGCATAGACGTTCAGACCGATCAACCAGACGGCGGCAGCGGCGCCGACCCAGATCAGCGGCGCGCGCCAGTGCGAGGCGCGACTGGCGGCGGGGCGCAGTGCCTGCGGATTGAGCGACCAGGCTGGCACGGGATGCTGCCAGAAGGCGTCGGGAAGATCTGTGGCGTCTGGCTGAGCGGCGTCGATCGTGGCCTTGCCGCTCGGGGTGGCCTGCGAGGCTTGCCCGGGATCAGCGCCGGACTCATCTGCCGCAGGCACGACCAGGGCATGAGGATAGAAGCACACCTGATCCAGACCTGCCTGCGCGAACGCGTGCCACGCCCGTGCCAGGGGATCGCGGTCGGCCCACGCGAGGATGGCCTGCCCATCGGCCTGACGCGCGCTGTGCGCGATCGCCAGGTGCTCTGGCGCAGACAGGGTGAGGGGCTCGACGATGGCCGCCATGGCCGATTCCATTCTCGCACCGGTCAGCGGGGGTACCGGCACGCAGACATGTACCGTGTCATCGGGGTGCAGGATGGCCTGAATCGAGCGGGGACCAAGCACGGCCGACAGTTCGTCCAGCGGCAATTCGCCACGACGCAAAATCTGCTGCTCGCGATCGAGCAGCGCAAAGCGCAACATGCTGTGCGCATTCAGTTCGCGCAGTCGCGGCAAGACCAGTCGCAGGGTCGTTTTCATAAGGACTCCATCATCCAGACGACCGTCGGAATCGCTTCGCCGTCGCGGCGCAGCAAGGCCTGCATCTCGACCTGGGCGTGACCCGTGCGCACGGTGCCAACGACTGAAAACCAGGTGCTGCTGACGGCAAGCGCATGCTCGGCGAGGACAACATCCGGGGTGTTCAGGCGATTCTCGAAGTCAGCCGTGTTGTTGAAATACTGGCCGCGGTCGCGTTGGTCGATCAGTGCGATGGCCTGCGCAAGCGACACCTCGGGCAGGGTCGCAGCCAGCACCTCGGCCGATACGGTGTTCAGGTTGATGGCTGTGCGCACGGGCAGGATGGTCAAAAAAGGCCGCAACGATTCGATGGTCTGATCGTCCAGGCCGTAGGCGCGCAACTCCACCAGTGAGCGCATGCCGGGCGCGCGTGCCGAGCCCGGCACGGCTGCGGTGACCGATGCCGAAGGGGTGCGGGGTGCGGCGTCGTGGCCGGGTTCCGAGGCGTTCGCCTCGCCTGGCGCGTCAGCGCGCGCCTTGCGGGCCTGGGCGGCGGCGATGCGCTGCACGATGGGTTCGACCGACCGGGCGTCTACACCCAGTGACTGCATCAGACGGGTGAAGGCAGCCGCGCCTTGTGCATCCGGCTCGCCCTGGTTGGCGAGATTCTGCAGGTTGAATTTGCCCAGTTCATCCTCGACCCGCCCCGAGAACACCGCGAGATCGTCGGCGCCGTCTTCGCTGACGCGAAGATCCGAAATGGGCGTGGCCCAGATCTGATCGCCGCGCGTGGTCGATTGGCGTCGGGCATCGGCACGCAGAATGATTCGGGCCCAGTCGATGCCGCCGATCAATAATGCACGCGCCTGCACCCGCGCCGTCTCGCTAGCCAGCGTGCGGACCTGAGTGCTTTGCCGCTCCAGCATGCTGGCGGCAATGACGGCAGCGGCTGCCACCACCAGCAAGGCGCTGATCACCGCCATGCCTGCCGCGTCTTTGGGATGCCGGGGCAGGCCGGCTGTCGCGCACCGACGTGAAGACAACCGCGTCATGGCAGGGCCACCACGCGGCGATAGCTGGGCGCGATGCCCGAGGTGGGGGCAAGCTCGACCACGAATTCCAGGCCGCTCGCCGATTGCGCACCGGCGGCTGCCGTGGCGGGCGTCCAGCCCTGGCCAGGCACGTAGGCCCGCACGCCGAACGCCGTCACATTCTCCAGTATGGTGGCACCCGGCCCGGCCTGGGGCAACGGAAACCGGTCGCTGGTCTGCGCGACCGCGCGCCGCAACGTGCCTGCCTCCAGCCACCAGCGTATGCGTTGCCATCCGCCGGCTTCAGCCCCGGACAGTCGCACGACTTCCAGACGCACGCCCGCGTTGTCCTGGCGTTCGATGACCACGCTGGTCGGAAGCAGGGAAGGCCTGGAGGTCGCCGTGGCGCCGCCACCTTCAAGCACATAATCCGGCGCGCGCATCTGCACATCACGTTCGAGTTGACCCATCACGCGCACGATCGTGGCGTCGCGTTCAGCGTCGCGTTCGACGTGTTCGCGGATGCGAACCACGCTTTCGAGGCCGCGCCATGACACCAGGCTCACGACGGCCATCAGTACCAGTGCGACCATCACCTCGATCAAGGTGAATCCCTGTTGTGCCCGTTTCATGGCCATGCCGACGCCAGTCCCCGCAAGGCGGTCAAGGGTGCGCCGTCGCCCTGAGCAAGCACGCGCACGGTGACCTGCCTGAAGCTGCGGTTGGCGGTGGCGGTGACGATGCGTTCGCACACCATGCGCTGGGTGCCCTGCGCACAGGGCGTGCTGCTTTGCCCGATGGCCGGGAAGATGCGTTGCACGCGAATCTCGGCCAGCACATTCTGTGCCGAAATCAGCGCCAGCGCGCGGTCGCGCAGCGATGCATTCTGCGTGGCCATGAGACCGGCAGCGCGCACGCAGGCTGCCAGCGCAACCGCAACAATGGTCAGTGCGACCAGCACCTCCAGCAGCGTAAATCCGCGCTGAAGGGTCACGGCACGCGACTGATGTCGTCTGCTCATTGCTGCACACGGTATTGGCCGGCTGCGTCGCGCAGAATGGTCAGAGTCTGGCCCGATCCAGTGAGCTCGATTCGCATGGGTTGAGGTATCCATTCGGTTGTAAATACGGCGGGGCCTGCAGGCGTCATGCGGGCCTGAACAACACCGGCCTCCCACTTGCGGGGCCGCAAAAGCTGATCGTCGGCATAGCGGTCCTGGCGGGTGGCGGTGATGGCGGTCTGGGCACTGTTGGGCGTCCATGACGACCTTGCTCGAAAGCGGTAACCCTGATCGTTGGCCTCCCACACCACAGGACGGCCAGCGGTGCGGGCCTCGGTCTGCGCCACTTCGAACAGCTGGATCAGACGACGGGCATCGTTGTTCAGCGCCTGTGATGGCCGCTCGAATGCGCCGAAGCCGACTGCCGCCGTGGCAATGCCGATAATGGCGATCACCACCATCAACTCGATCAGGGAAAATCCTGCATCGCGCCGCGCAACCTTGCGCAGGCGACGCGGCCTAGAGCGTCCAGGAACCGATGTCGGCATTCGTGCCTTCCCCACCGGGCTCGCCGTCGCTGCCGAACGAAAAGATATCGATGTCGCCGTGCACGCCCGGGTTCAGGTACTGGTAGGGCTTGCCCCAGGGGTCGTTGGGCAGCCGTTCGAGATAGCTGCGCCAGTTGGGCAGGGTCACATTGGTGGGGCGCTCCACCAGTGCCCGCAGTCCCTGCTCGGCAGTGGGATAACGGCCGTTGTCCAGCCGATAGAGCTTCATGGCCTGCATCACACTCGAAATATCTTGCCTGGCGGCGACCACGCGAGCCTGGTCCGGTCGCTCTAGCAGATTGGGCACCACCAGTGCCGCGAGAATGCCCATGATGACCACAACCACCATGATTTCAATCAGTGAGAAACCACGCTGACCTGCCCGTCGAGCCGCATGTACGCGGGATCTCGTGCGAGTGTGTAAAAGCCGTTTTGATGCAATTGCGATTGTCACAACACTTTCGCCTGACTGTCATATGAAGCCGCTATGATCAACGCGTTTGATGACAGGGATATGTCACAAACGCCCTATCGTCTATGGAAGACCATGCTCGCTCTCTCAACTTTTCAACTGCGTCCGACCTCACTGGTGCGCATCCTGTCGATCCTGGCGTGCGCCGGCGGCGTGGGCGTTTGGGGCGCGTTGCTGCTTGCGCCAGCGGCGCGCACGCCGCCGCCCGGATTGACTGTGGTGGCACCGGTGCGCGGCGACACGGCAGTGCTGGCGCAATGGTTCGGCGCCTCGGCAGCGCCGCTGCGTGTGGCGGTGGTGGGCCTGATCGCCGCCGGTGATCGCGGTGCCGCGCTGTTGCGTGTCGAGGGGGGTGTGCCGACCGCCTATCGCGTGGGCCAGCAGATCGGGCAGGGCGCCACGCTTGCCCGCGTGGAGCGCAATGCCGTGGTGATCGATACCGGGGGCGACACATTGCGCATCGCGGTCTCTGACGCGTTGCCGCTTGGATCACCCGGATTCGTACGCGTGCGCCCCGCTCAGGCGCAAGCCGCAGCTTTTCCTGCTGACCAAGCGCGGGGCGCCGCCTCTGTAAAATAGGGCAATCAATCTGGCTGCGACGTTTCGGGCCAGGTCCCACAGAGGAAGTCCATGCCCGCCAGTCTTGCCCGCCCGAAGCAGCTTTATCGTTTCTCCGAAAAAAAATGGTTGGAACGCAGCCTGCGTACAGGCGAGTTCCGCTTGCAGCCCTTATCAACCTATGTCTCGCAGGCAAGCGGCGCGGCGCGCGCCCACGATGCGAGCTTGCGCGTGCTGCGAACACCGGGGCCGGATTTTCTGGTGGTGAGTTTCGCGCATCGCTTTGACACCGCCATGTTCGACGACTATCCGACGGCGGATGCCTGCCTGGTGATTCATGACGTGGAAGCCTTCGGCGAGCGGCTGCAAGCCGTCGTGGAGCGCAAGCTGCCGCTGTGGACGGGCATTGACGCGCCCGTCTCCTACGGTGAACGCAGCGAGCTCGGTGCCGCGTTCTCCCGGCCAGCGCAGGACGCCGGTCAGCATGAGTGGCGATTTGCCTGGCGCTCGGTCAAACCCGTCGCGCAGATCGAATCAGTCCTCGTTGCGATCGGCAGCATCGAAAAAATCGCCGAGATCATCGAGCGGCCGGCGCGTGTGTACGCCGATTGAACCCGGGTGCAGGGGCATGCGCCGTTTGTCTATGTCGATCGAAAGGCAATGTATGGCGTCATGATCTGACCCAGTCGATCGCATGCGGCGCATGGCTTGCATCAAGCGCCCACGTTGGTTGAACGTCGGTGCCCGCGCATGCGCGGGGCACCGACGCGCGCGTGCTTACTGGGGCTGCGCGAACGTCTGCTCGATGCGGTAGATGGCCGTGGTGCCACTCACCTCATTGCCCACGATCAGCAGGGCCTCGCCATTGGGTGATTGATCGGCCGGGACGAACTTCAATCCTTCCGGCCCCAGATCGCCCACTGTCGCGAGCACCGTGCCCGGATCTTTGGTCGTCCAGTCATCGCGGGTATTGAAGTAGTCCACGAACACAGGCGTCTGGGGCGTGCTCACGTCATACACCATGATCCCGCCCATGCGCTCCAGCCCGATGAACGCAAAGGTCTTCTTGCCGATCACGCCGATCTCGATGCCTTCGGGTTCCGGACCTTTGGCATCGCTGCGACTATCCATCGCGTCGCCCTCGTCGTGGCCGGAATTGAAGAACGTCTTGCAGGCGATGTCGCGTTGTGTGCCCACGCGGCACTCGTCGCTGGCCAGATAGCGTTCGAACTGGTCGCCCGAATCCCATACCAGCTTGCCATCGGCGTCCCGCACCGAGAACGATCGCGCGCCAAACGCATAGAGATTGTCATACATCAGGCGATCGCCCGATGCATCTTCGACGCCCGTGCGATTGAACATGACCGGTTTGCCGGAGGCGTCTTTGCGATAGCCCATTGTCCAGGTCACATTCAGACGCCCGAGCTGTTCGTCGGCGCGGCAGTTGCCGGGGTTACCCGCCGTCGCGCCGCACCAGGCGAACGTGTCCGGATTCAAGAGTGCACCCTTGGCCAGCGCAGCCAGTTGGGGCGGGAGGTCGTCGCCCGCACGGCGGGCAAAGCCGCTGGCGTGCACCAGATGCTTGACGCGGAATTCCTCGACAAACCCCTTGCTGGCGTCACCGGCCCAGTAGGCCGGATTGTCCTCTCCCCACGCACGTGCATCACCTTCGTTGGCGGTGAGCAGATAGGTCTTGCCTTCGACCGTATAGGCGGCCATGGCGTCGGGCAGATACATGCCCAGAACGCCGGGGCGTGGCAGAATCGTGATGACGCCGTCTTCGTCATTGGTCTCCATCGCGTTGCCGGCCAGGCCGTGATCCTTGTAGCCCAGCGGCAGAATGTCGGTCACGGTTGCCGTGGCGATGTCGATGCGCACCAGCGCATTGTTTTCCTGTGCGGTTGCCCATGCGGTGGTGCTGTCGGCCGACACTGCAATGTATTCCGGCTCCATGTCCCGTGCCGTATTGGCACCCGGCCCGAAAATGCGCACGCCGTTGGCGCGCAGTTCTTCTTCCTTGCCATTGAACGCTGCGAAACCGGCAGAACGTGCTACCGGCACATTGATGTCAGTGATGTCGATGACGCTGATCGCACCTTCCGGGTCGATCTGATAGTCGTCGCTGGGCTCTGCTTCTATGGCTGCCAGCACGTATTTGCCGTCAGGCGTGAAGGTCAGCATGTCGGGCAGGGCACCCGTGCCCACATGTGACAGCGCGGCGAGAGTGTCCGCCCGATAGAAGCCCACGAACCCGGGATCGGTTTTGACCGCAGCCTGTATCGCCAGCGCCACGATGCCGTCGCGCACGGCCACGCTGTTGACCTGTGCACCCGGCGCAATGCCGCGTGCGTCGATCTCACCAATCGGCGTCGGGTTGCCGGGTTGACGCATGTCCAGCACATCGACCGTGCCCTTTTGCGCATTGACGACAAACGCGCGCTTGCTGGCCGCGTCGAAGGCCGGAATCTCGGCAGCGCTCGCGCCGAATACGCCTGTGCTGAAACGTCCCGCCAACGACAGTCGAATGCTCTGTGGCGTCGGGAC
>JBAZPE010000113.1:0-6801 GCA_041648375.1 Burkholderiaceae bacterium
GTTCTTCACCCACCGCTGCCGCGAGGCTGTCCACGCCCACCGGGCCACCGTCGAACTTATGCACGATCGCTTCAAGCAGCTTGCGATCCATCAGGTCCAGCCCCTTGGGGTCGACCTCCAGCATCGTGAGTGCGGCGTGTGCGATATCCTGGGTAATCATGCCGTCGGATTTGACCTGCGCATAGTCGCGCACACGGCGCAACAGGCGGTTGGCAATGCGGGGCGTGCCACGTGCCCGACGCGCCACTTCGATCGCACCATCAGCACTGATGCCGGCATTGAGCAGGCCGGCGCTGCGCGTGACGATACGGGTCAGGTCCTCGGTGTTGTAGAACTCCAGACGCGACACGATGCCGAAGCGGTCGCGCAGCGGGTTCGTCAGCATGCCTGCGCGCGTGGTGGCGCCCACCAGGGTGAAGGGCTGAAGATCGATTTTCACGCTGCGCGCGGCAGGCCCTTCACCGATCAGAATATCGATCTGGAAGTCTTCCAGCGCAGGATAGAGAATTTCCTCGACCACCGGGGAAAGACGATGGATTTCATCGATGAACAAGACGTCGTTCTTTTCCAGATTCGTCAGCAACGCTGCCAGGTCACCCGGACGTTCAAGCACGGGGCCAGAGGTCTGGCGCATGTTCACGCCCATCTCGTTGGCGATGATGTGTGCCAGCGTGGTCTTGCCCAGGCCCGGTGGCCCGAACAGCAGCACATGGTCCAGCGGTTCGCCCCGCCCGCGAGCAGCCGCGATGAAGATCTCGAGTTGCTCGCGTGCACGATGCTGGCCGACATAATCGGCCAGGGCCTTGGGCCGCAATGCGCGCTCGATGGACTCCTCGTTGGGGGAGGTGGGGTGAGGGGCAACCAGGCGGGTGGCCTCGGGCAGCGAAGACAGGGAATCGGACTGAATGGCCATGGCAGAAATCGTACTCCAGTTCAGCGCACCAGCGATTTCAGCGCGGTGCGTATGCCATCAGATACCGACACGCCTTCGGGCAGTGCCTTCAGGGCAGCCTGCGACTCACGATCGGAATAGCCCAGGGCCAGCAAGGCATTGAGAATGTCTGACTGGTGGCTGGGCGCGCTGGGCGAGGCGGCGGGGCCGAGATCGGCACCCAGCTTGCCCCGCATTTCCAGCAGCAGGCGCTCTGCCGTCTTCTTGCCGATTCCCGGCACGCGCATCAGGCGTGCGGCTTCCTGCAGGGTGATGGCTTCGGCCAGATCAGCGACCGACAGCCCAGACAGCACCGAGAGCGCCGTACGCGCCCCGATGCCGCTGACCTTGATCAACTCACGAAACGCGCTGCGCTCGGCCGGCCGGGCAAAACCGAACAGCACATGGGCATCCTCGCGGATTGCCAGGTGGGTGTAGAGCGTGACGCGTGCACCCGTTTCAGGCAGATCGTAGAGTGTGCTCATCGGCACATCGATGTCGTATCCCACGCCCCCGACATCCACGCAGATATTGGGCGGTGACTTTTCGATCAGGGTGCCGGTGATTCGTCCGATCATGCTGGGATCCGTTTGCAGAAAATGGGGAAGAGAGGTCGATCACATCGGCGATGTGCACGTGCCAAAGTGTATTTGACCACCAATCGCGCCACGCGACGCGCGCGCGTGGCCTTCAGACGGTCAGCCGGCCGGCGCGCAGGCGCACCCGCTTGCGCGTACCGGACACCTGGCCTTGATGTGCGGCGAAATGCGCCGCCATGGGTGCGACGTGCGCATGGCAGATGGCGCAGGCCAGTGCATCGGCCGAGTCGGCAGAGGGCAGACCGTCCAGCTTCAACAGCCGCTGCACCATCATCTGCACCTGTTCCTTGGCCGCGCGGCCCGTGCCCACCACGGCTTTCTTGATCTGCAGCGCCGTGTATTCGTTCACATCCAGCCCGCAATCGGCCAGCCCGCACAAGGCGGCCCCGCGCGCCTGCCCGAGCAGCAGCGTCGATTGCGGGTTGGTGTTCAGGAAGACGATTTCGATGGCAGCCAGGTCGGGCCGGGTGTCGCGCACGATCTCGCGCAGGCCATCCAGAATCACTTTCAGCCGCTGGGCCAGCGGCTGATCCGGCGGCACGACGATCGTGCCGCTGGATACATAGCGCAGTCTGGGACCGTCCACGTCGATGACGCCGAACCCAGTTCGGCGCAAGCCAGGATCGATGCCCAGAACGCGCATCAGTGGCGGAAGTGACGGGTGCCGGTCAGCACCATGGCGATGCCACGCTCGTCGGCCGCGGCAATGACTTCGTCATCACGCATGCTGCCACCCGGATGGATGACGCAGGTCGCGCCTGCATCGACCACCACATCCAGGCCATCACGGAAAGGGAAGAACGCGTCGGACGCCACCGCCGAACCCTGAAGCGTCAAACCGGCGTTTTCAGCCTTGATCGAAGCGATGCGTGCCGAGTCGATGCGGCTCATCTGACCTGCGCCCACCCCCAGCGTCATGCCTGCGCCCACAAACACGATGGCGTTCGATTTGACGAATTTGGCGACCTTCCAGGCGAACATCAGGTCTTCCATCTGCTGGGCCGTCGGCGCCTTCTTGGTCACCACGCGCAACTGGTCCCGCGGGACCATGAAGGCGTCGGGGCTTTGCACCAGCCAGCCGCCACCCACCCGTTTGACGTCGAATGCGTTCTGCCCGTCACCTGCGGCCACGACCAGCACACGAACGTTCTTTTTGGCGGCCAGCAGCGCCAGTGCATCGTCGTCGTAGGCGGGCGCGAGCAGCACTTCCATGAACTGACCACTGACGGCTTCGGCGCAGGCCAGATCCACTTTGCGGTTAAAGGCGATGATGCCGCCGAACGCCGAGGTGGGATCGGTCTGGAAGGCCTTGCGGTACGCAGCCAGGGGGCTCTCGGCAATTGCCACACCGCAGGGGTTGGCGTGCTTGACGATCACACACACGGGCGTGTCGAAGCTGCGCGCGGTTTCCCAGGCAGCGTCGGCATCGGCGATGTTGTTGTAGGACAGTTCCTTGCCCTGCAACTGACGATAGTTGCCCAGCAGGCCGGCCTGGGCATTGCGGTCGGTGTAGAACGCCGCTGCCTGGTGGGGGTTCTCGCCATAGCGCAGGGTTTGATGACGGTCGACCTGAATGGTCAGGGTCGACGGCCACGGCTCGCGCGCGGGCACCGTGTCCTGCGCGGGTTCGGCGTCGGCCAGGCTGGTCAGGTAGGCGGCAATCGCGCCGTCGTAGGCGGCCGTGTGGCCATATACCTTGGCAGCCAGTTCAAGCCGCAATCCGTAGGACGGTTCGCCCGCGGCGCTGTCCATGTCTGCCAGCACGCGTGAATAATCTGCGGGGTCGATGACTACCGTCACGCCACCTTCGGACGTGCCGTGATTCTTGGCAGCGGCGCGCAGCATGGCGGGGCCCCCGATGTCGATGTTTTCCACGGCATCGGCGAACGTGCAGTCCGGCCGGGCGACCGCCTCGCGAAACGGATACAGGTTCACCACCAGCAGATCGATGCGGTCAATGCCATGTTCGCGGATTGTGTCCAGGTGTTCGGCACTGTCACGGCGCGCCAGCAGGCCCCCATGAATCTTGGGGTGCAGTGTCTTGACACGGCCATCCAGAATTTCGGGCGAGCCGGTGTGTGCAGCCACTTCGGTCACAGTCAGCCCTGCTTCGCTCAACAGTTTGGCCGTGCCGCCGGTAGACAGCAGGCGCACGCCGCGTTGGGCAAGTTCACGGGCAAAATCGACGATGCCCGTTTTATCGGACACGGACAGCAGGGCAGTGTGTAAAGTCATGGCAGAGGCAGGTTGGCAAACAGGCTAGGGTGGAGGGAGAGTCGATGGTCGGCCGTTGACCGGGTGACCATCTCGCGTCACGCCAGGCGCGCGCGCGGACTGTGGGGCAGGGCAATTATCTCAGGTGCGGCCATCGTTCGGGCCAGCGCATCAGGCATCTACGCCTGCAGATTGTGCGCGAGCAACTTCTTGCGCAGCGTGTTGCGCGTCATGCCCAGCATTTCTGCGGCACGCGACTGATTTCCATTGGAGCGAGCCATGGCCACTTCGAGCACGGGTCGCTCGACGCAACGCATCACCATGTCCCACATATCGTGGGGCTCGGAGTCGCCCAGGTCCTCGAAATACTGAGAGAGGCTGGCACGCACGCAATCTTCCAAAACTTCTTTCTTACTCATTTTTTCCGTCGAATTTTTCTAGTACTGATCACTTATGCTGCCAATAGTGCAGCATGCGCGGGGCGCGCATCTTGCCCGCTACGGGCCAGTCCGTCAAACCAGGTGTCTACTGCCTGCCATTGCTCGTGCGTTGAATCGAGACGATTCATGGCATCACAGAAGGCCTGGGCACCGGGTAGCGACGCCACGTACCAACCAATATGTTTGCGGGCCGACCGAACACCGGTGAGCTCGCCGTAGAACCGATAATGATCTTCCAGATGCGTCAGCAGCAGATGGCGCATTTCCGCGTAATCGGGCGGTGCCCGATGGTTTCCCGTTCGCAGGAAATGATCGATTTCGCGAAAGATCCAGGGTCGCCCCTGGGCGGCGCGGCCGATCATCACGGCATCGGCGCCAGTGTAGTCCAGAACGAAGCGCGCCTTCTCGGGGCTATCGATATCACCATTGGCCACGATCGGGATGCGAGCCTGCTGTTTGACCGCCCGGATCGTGTCGTATTCGGCTTCGCCGGTGTACATGTCTGCCCGCGTGCGTCCGTGCAGCGTGAGCGCAGCAATGCCGGCGTTTTCAGCAATGTCCAGGATGCGCAGCGCATTGCGGCTGGATCGATCCCAGCCCGTGCGTGTCTTCAGCGTGACCGGCACGCCCAGTGGTTCGCAGGCCCGCACCACGGCGTCCAGGATGCGGGCGATCAAATCTTCGTGACGCAGCAGCGCCGATCCCGATGCCACGGCGCACACTTTCTTCACGGGGCAGCCCATGTTGATGTCGATGATGCGCGCGCCCTTGCCGACGTTAAAGCGTGCGGCCTGCGCCAGCATCTCGGGGTCGGCGCCTGCGATCTGCACGGCAATGGGGTCGATCTCGCCCTCGTGGTCCAGGCGTCGCGACGTTTTCACGCTCTCCCACAACTTCGGGTTGCTGGCGGCCATTTCCGACACGGCATAGCCGGCGCCCAACTTCTTGCACAACTGCCGAAACGGGCGATCAGTAACGCCCGCCATGGGGGCGACAAACACATTGTTGGGAAGGGTCCAGGGGCCGATTTGCATGGCAGGATTCTAACCGGCCCGATTCGGCCCCTATTTTTTTATCGTGTGGGCGGGGCCTGGAAATCGCGCCCGCCATTCGGGATCACCCTTGCTTGCGTCGTGCGTGCGCAACGGTACACGGTGGCTAGGTGCCCCGCAGCGATCAGCGACGGCTGCCATATAGCAACTGACGCGCAAGCGGCGCACGCAGGGTGCGGCTGAGGTCCAGCGCCAACAGGGCGGCACCGCACAGATGCTCGACCGGCGCCAGGCCAGTTGCGAACGCGCGGGGCATGACGTCGGTGAGCAGACCCGTCACGCTTCGGTCCAGTCGCCGACGCTCGCCATAGTGCTGCAGTGCCTGCGCCAGGCTGGCATCGGCGTGGACATCGGCCAACCAGGGCGCAAGCGCCTGAGACAACTGCGCAGCATCGCGCAGCCCCAGATTCAAGCCCTGGCCCGCGACCGGATGCAGCGATTGCGCTGCGTTGCCGATGGCCACCAGCCGACGCTGCACGACCTGCCGCCGCGCTTTCAGTGCGAGCGGAAACACGTGGCGCTCGCCCTGGGCGTGCAGTGTGCCCAGCCGATCGCCGAAGGCGTCGTTCAAGGCCCGTGAGAACTCGGGCTCGGCCATGCGCTGAAGGCGGTTGGCCGTTTCCGGGCGGCAACACCAGACGATGGCATAGAGGTCGTCGCCTGCGGGGTGGGGCAGCACGGCCAGAGGCCCTTCGCTGCGAAACCGTTCCCACGCCCATGCGGTGCGGGGTTGGCTGGCACGGGCCGTGGCCAGCACGGCATGCTGGTCATACTGGCGCGTGATGTCTGCACCGCCCGCGCCATCGGCCACCACCACCAGGCGGGCGCGCGTGTCGGCAATGCGCACCGGATGCGAGTCGGCGATCGGCCCAGGATCGTCCTGCTGGATGTCGGCCGCTTGCACGGGATCCCGGCGGCTGATGCCGCTCTCGCGCAGCCGGGCGTCCAGGGCATCGGTGAGCGTCGTGTAATGCGCGACATGGCCAAGCGCGGTGACATTGAAATCAGTGTGCTGGATGAGCGTGCGTCCCAAACGTCCGCTTTGCGAGACGTGGATGTTGCGTATGGGCGCGCTGTGCGCGGGCCACGCCTTCATGGCATCCAGCGCCAGGCGGCTGCCCTCGTTCAATGCCAGCGTGCGCGGGTCGCGCGCATCGGTGCTTGCCAGCACACTTGCGCGCCCATACAGCGCAATTCGGCTGGGATCGGGCACCCGCGACGCCAGCATCAGTGCCAGGGCCATGCCCACCGGGCCTGCGCCCACAATCGCAACATCATATCGAGAGGTCATCGGGGTATTTTACGTCCACTACAATCGGCTGACCCCGATCATTCCAATTGAAGACGGCTTCATGACCTCTGCGCACGCTATCCCGTCCACGCCTGCCTTCCGATCCAAGGCGACGGCTGCCCTGCTGGCGCTCCTGTTAGGCGTGGTCGGCGCGCACTGGTGGTACCTGCGCCGCAGGGGGGCGTGGGCGGTGGCGGCAGTCACGGCCATCAGTCTGTTGTTGGCCGCACGCGCGCCCGTCTGGTATGACACGCCTGCCTTCTTCGTTGTGTTC
>JBAZPE010000114.1:0-6783 GCA_041648375.1 Burkholderiaceae bacterium
CCGCGTGCTGGAAGTGGATCAGACCCCCATCGGCAAGACGCCACGCTCCTGCCCCGGTACCTACATCGGTTTCTGGGACGATGTGCGCAAGCTGTTTGCCGACACCAACGAGTCGCGCATGCGCGGCTGGACTGGTGCGCGCTTCTCGTTCAACACGGGCGAAGGTCGCTGCCCGGTCTGCGAAGGCCAGGGCATGCGTACCATCGAGATGAACTTCCTGCCCGATGTGAAGGTGCCTTGCGACGCCTGCCATGGCAAACGCTTCAACAGCGAAACGCTTGCGGTGGAGATGCGCGGCAAGAACGCTGGCGAGGTCCTGTCCATGGAGGTGGACGATGCCATCGGCTATTTCGCGGCCCATCCGCGCATCAGGCATCCCCTGCAGCTGATGCAGGATGTCGGCCTGGGCTATCTCACCCTGGGTCAACCTTCGCCCACGCTGTCCGGCGGTGAGGCCCAGCGTATCAAGCTGGTGTCCGAGCTGGCCAAGGCGCGCATGGACGAAGGGATCATCACAACCGGTCGTGCGTCGCGTCTGCCGCACACGCTGTACGTGCTGGACGAGCCGACCGTCGGGCTGTCCATGGCCGACGTGGAAAAGCTGATTCACGTGCTGCACCGGCTGGTTCAGGCCGGCAACACGGTGGTGGTGATCGAACACAATCTGGATGTCATTGCCGAGGCCGACTGGCTGCTGGACATGGGGCCCGAAGGCGGCACCGGTGGCGGCGAGCTGGTGTGCGAAGGAACGCCCGAGCAGGTCGAAGCGGCACGCGATCATTCGCACACGGGTCGGGTGCTGGGACCTCTGCTGAACGCGGCACCATGATCTGTCGCTTTGAAGATAGGCAGGCCGGCGCGGCCATCGTGATGGACGGCGCGCGCGACCGCGTGTGCGCCCACGATGCGACGCAGTTGCCCGCCGTGTTCGCGGCCATCGATCAGGCCAGACAGGCGGGGCGCTGGGTGGCCCTGCTGGCCGATTACGAACTCGGCGAATGGCTGCATCCGCACGCCCTGCGCACCGTTGCGGGTGCATGCCCGCGCACGACCACCCGCCAGGCCCCGCGCCTGACCATGCTGTCCTTCGAACACGTCTCGCAGCAAGCGCCCTGGCAAGCGTCGGACAACGATGCGCAAGCCGGTGTCGACGCCGTCGTCCCTGCCCTGGCCCGTGACGACTATCTGACCAATGTTCAGGCCATTCGCGGCATGATCGGTCGTGGCGAGCTCTATCAGCTGAATTACACCTTCGGGCTGAACGTCGCCACCCACGGTTCGCACGCCGCGCTCTATCGTGTCCTGGCCAACCGGCATCCCAGCGCCCACGCCGCCTACATCGAAGACGAGGGGCGCACGGTGCTGTCGTTCTCGCCCGAACTGTTTCTGAAGCGAACGGGCACCCGCGTGACCACACGCCCGATGAAAGGCACGGCACCCCGCTACCCCGATTCCCAGGCTGACCAGGCCAGCGCGCATGCCTTGCAGACGAGCGTGAAGGATCGCGCAGAGAACCTGATGATCGTGGATCTGCTGCGCAACGATCTGGGCCGGCTCGCGCGAGCCGGCGACGTGCAGGTCGATGCCCTGTTCACCCTGGAGGCCTACCCGTCGGTGTGGACGCTGACCTCCACGATCTCCGCCGAACTGGGCGCGACGCCGCTTGCAGCCATTCTGGGCAGCCTGTTTCCCTGCGGATCGATTACCGGTGCGCCCAAGCTGGCCGCCATGCAGCAGATTCGCGCCCTGGAGCCCGACCCTCGCGGCATCTACTGCGGGGCCATCGGCTGGCTGGCACCGGATGGCGATTTTTCCCTGAATGTCGCCATACGCACATTGGTCATGGATCGCCCCGACGCGGGCGTCTATCGCGTAGGTGGCGGTATCGTGCATGATTCCGACCCCGCCATGGAATGGGAGGAGTGCCTGTGGAAAGCGCGCGTGCTGACGTCCTGATCGAAACGCTGATGGCAGACGCCACGGGCGCGATTGCGGCCTGGCCCTGGCATGCGGCCCGGCTCACGCATTCTGCGGCTGCGCTGGGATTCGCGGCCGTGCCGGGCAACGTGCACGAGCAAGTTCTGGCGCATGCCTTGTCTGGTCAGCCAAGCCGCATCCGACTCCTGTTTGCACGCGACGGCGCCGTGACGATCAAAGCCGCGCCGCTGGGTGCGCTGGCCCTGCCTGCCCACGCGCGGCTGGCTCAGCAGGTGCTGGGCGCGCACGCGGTACTGCGATCGCAAGAACCGCTATTGCGCCACAAGCTGACCTACCGTCCCTGGTATGCCGAGGCCGCTGCCTGGCTGGCAACCCATCCGGCAGACTTCGATCTGCTGTTCGCCAACGAGCGCGGCGAGCTATGCGAAGGGTCGCGCACCAACGTGTATGTGAAGCAGGATGGTGTGTGGCTCACACCTGAGCTGATGGCCGGGTGCCTGCCCGGCACCCAGCGCGCCGCGCTGCTGGCCCAGGGCCACGTGCGCACGGCCCGTCTCACGCTTAACGACCTGCGCGATGCCCAGGCCACCCGGCTCTCCAATGGGCTGCGCGGCTGGTTCGATGTCGAGGTCGCGTGGCCAGAATCGACGTAGGGATGCTGCAGATTGCGGTAGCGCGCATGATCACGCAGGTTCGCGGGTCACGATCCATTGCACGGCACGATCGGCGGCAGCCATGCCCATCGCCGCGGTGACGGTCACCACCGAACCATAACCGGCGCACGACAGGCCTTGCGGCCCACCCTCGGCCGTCCAGGCCGCAGGCAGCAGGGCCGGCTGATCGAACCACAAGGCAAATACATTCATCTTCGGCACTCGCTTGCGCGGCTTGCCCGCCTGATCCGAGGCCCGGGCAAAACCATGCTGACGACGCAACACGTTGCGCAGCTTGGCCAGCAGCGCATCATTGAGTGCGGTCGACAGATCGCCGCCTCGCAGGGCCAGGGGATCGGTCTTGCCACCCGCGCCCCCACACACCACGATAGGCACGTGCAACTGCCTGGCGTGCAGGATCATCGCGATTTTGGCGCTGGCCTGATCGGCGCAATCCAGCAAGGCGTCGTAAGGCCCGGGCAACAGCTGCGCCACGTTCTCGGGGGTGATGAAGTCATCGACCAGCGTGACCTTGCACCCGGGATTGATGTCGGCGATGCGCCGGGCCATGGCCTCTATCTTCGATTGGCCCAAGGTCGCGCCCAGCGCATGGAGCTGTCGATTGACGTTCGATTCGGAGACCACGTCCAGGTCGACCAGGGTGAGCGCCCCCACGCCGCAGCGTGCCAGTGCCTCGGCCGTCCAGGAGCCTACCCCGCCCAACCCGACAACCGCGACATGCGCGCCGGCGAGACGGTGTGGGGCGTGCGGCCCATACAGGCGCGCCAGGGCGCCGAAACGGCGCTCGGCATCGAAGTCGGCGGGCGCATCAGAGAGTGGTTCAGGTAATGAAGACATGGTTCCATTTTCCCACGGCAGCGCAACAACAGACTGAACTGTGAAACAGATTATTGCCAAGCCGGTCGCGCCAAGGGGAGGTGTCTGCATCGATCAGCGCCTCAACGGCCGCTGTCTTGCACGAGAAACGCATTAATTACCGTTATCACGCAGGGTGTTGCGCAGCGTGTTTGCCCTCCGTGCCGCGCGCGCATGCTCTCGACGTTGCTGGGGTTTACACGCAGAATGTCATCAAAAGCCGTGTCCAGATTCCATTTCCCCGCCTCCCGCAATCGTCACCCCCCGTCGCCCGCTTCCGAGGCGATGACGATTTGCGTGCTGTCGGTCTGCAATCATGTGGTGCTCACGGGCGGTCGGATCACCGTCTCGCTCGCGGCCCTGCAAATGGGGCTATCTCCCCTGAACGTCGGTCTGCTGGTGGCCGTGTTCGCCATCCTGCCGATGTTGCTCTCGGTGCATGTGGGGCGCTGGATCGACGGTGTGGGCCTGTTGCGGCCCATGGCTTTCGGCACGGCCATGGTCGCCTGCGGGGCAGCCATCCCGTTCATTTTTCAGACGCCCTTCGTGCTGCTGGCCGCCGCCGCGGGCATCGGCCTGGGCTTCATGGTGCAGCAGGTCGCCATTCAGAACATCCTGGGTCAGGCCGAACCCACGCTGCGGCTGCGCAATTTTTCCTGGTTGTCTCTGGGGCTGGCCATGTCGGGCTTCATCGGCCCGCTGGGTGCCGGGCTGGCCATCGACAATCTGGGCTATCAGTCGGCCTTTGGCATGCTCACGGCCCCGCCTCTCATTGCGCTGACCATCATTCTTTACCTGCGGCATCGCCTGCATGCGGTGGGGCGCGCCAAGAAGGGGCCGCGTGAAGCGCACCGCAAGGCCAGCGACCTGCTGTCCAATCCGGGCCTGCGGCGCGTGCTGCTGTGCAATCTGTTTCTGTCAGGCGCCTGGGACACTCACCTGTTCGTGGTGCCACTCTATGGGGTGTCCATCGGGCTGTCGGCGACCACGATCGGGATCATTCTGTCGGCCTTCGCCGGCGCCACTTTCGTCATTCGGCTGGCCCTGCCCTGGATTCAGAAACGCGTCGCACCCTGGACCCTGGTGCGCACGTCGATGATCGTCACCGCCGCCGACTTCATGCTCTATCCGTTTTTCACCAGCGTGTTCGCGCTGATGACCATGTCCTTCATTCTGGGGCTGGCGTTGGGCGGGTGTCAGCCCACGATGCTCTCCATGCTGCATCAGCACTCGCCAGCCGGGCGCGCGGCTGAAGCCGGTGGCTTGCGCATGGCGCTGGTCAACGCCTCTCAGGTCACGTTGCCCCTCATATGCGGCGCCATGGGAACCGTGGTCGGGGTCACGCCGCTGTTCTGGGTGTACGCTCTGATGCTGAGTGGCGGCATCTGGATCAATCGCAACCCGCCTGTCGAGGCACCGAAGGCGACGACCGATGGGGCGCCCAACGCCACGCCCGATGCGGCGCCCGATGCGGCGATGCCGGCCGACACAAAGGCTGCCGCTCAGGCCACGCCCGATTCGGGTCCTGCACCCGAGGCAGCCACAGGTCCGACACCCGTCGAGCCTGCCGTCGCCGTTGCAGCAGACGCCGCGCCTGCAAACAAGGCCGGCACCACGCCCTCGAGACTACCCTGACGATCCTCGTCAGCCAACCCAGGAGTGCATCACCGTGACCGCGTTTGCCCCGCCTTCAGAAGCCAGCTTTCGACTGTGGACGCCCGACGAGCGCCAGGCGTCGATGGCCGATGCCCTGGCAGCCTGGCGCGAGGGCGAGGATGTGTGGGTGTTCGGCTATGGCTCACTGATCTGGCGCCCGGAATTCGATTTCGTCGAACGACGCGTGGCCTTGCTGCGCGGGCATCATCGGGCACTGTGCCTGTGGTCGCGCGTCAATCGAGGCACGCCTGAGCAACCCGGTCTGGTCTTCGGCCTGGATCGCGGCGGCTCGTGCAAAGGGGTGGTCTATCGACTCGCCGGCGCGCAGGTGCCCGAATTCTTTCCCCGCCTGTGGGACCGTGAAATGTCCACTGGCGCCTACCTGCCCCGCTGGATCCGATGCGACACAGACGCTGGCCCGGTTCAGGCTCTGGTCTTCATCATGGACCGCACTGGCAGCGCGTACGTGCGTGGCCTGCCACGCGACATGCTGGTGGACATCGTGCGTCGCGCACAGGGTCGCTATGGCCCCTGCACCGCCTATGTGCTGGATACTGACCGTGCCCTGCGCGAGGCCGGCATCCATGACCGCCAACTGCAGGCGATCGCCCGCGCACTGACCGATCCGAACGGCCCTGCTGCGCGCGGCTAGCACCCTGCGGTGATCGCAGTACACTCATGCATTCCCCTTTTGTCGTTGCCCCGCCATGTCTGTTGCTGATTTGCGCCAGAGTTACGAAAAGAGCGAACTGCTGGAAAGCAGTGCGCTCGCCTGCCCCTTCGACCAGTTCGCGCGCTGGTTCGCCCAGGCCCAGGCCGCCGGCGTGGCAGAACCCAACGCCATGACGCTCGCTACCGTGAATGCGCAGGGGCGCCCGTCTGCCCGCACCGTGCTGGTCAAGGGCTACGATCAGGCCGGCTTCACCTTCTTCACCAACTACGAGTCGCGCAAGGGTCACGACCTGGCTGCGAACGATTACGCCGCGCTGCTGTTTTTCTGGCAACCGCTGGAGCGCCAGGTGCGCATAGAAGGCAGGGTCGAAAAGGTGGCGCCTGAGGTCTCCGACGCTTATTTCCAGAGTCGTCCCGTGGGCTCGCGCCTGGGTGCGTGGGCATCGCAGCAAAGCCAGCCCACGACGCGCGAGGAACTGCTGGCCCGCGAAGCCGCGTTTGCCGAACAATATGGTCAAACGCCGCCTCGCCCGCCGCACTGGGGTGGCTATTGCCTGCGGCCCGATGCGTTCGAGTTCTGGCAGGGACGCCCGTCCCGGCTGCACGACCGGCTGTCCTATCAGCCCGACGCCGACGGTTGGCGCATTGTCCGACTGGCGCCCTAGATTCACGCGCCGTCGCCCTTTTCGCTACCCACCCCCGTCTCATGCAGCCTAACGATCCCACCTTCGATTCCGCGTTCTTTCGCACGGCCCTCGGGCGCTTCGCCACCGGCGTCACCGTGATCACGACCGAGTTCGCGGCACCGGGCGCCGCCCCGCTGCCGGTCGGCTTGACGGTCAACTCGTTCAATGCCGTGTCGCTCTCGCCGCCGCTGGTGCTCTGGAGCCTGTCGGGCACTGCCTCCACCTACGACGCCTTCATGGCCGGTGGCAGCTATGTGATCCAGGTGCTTGCGGCCCATCAGACCGATATCGCGCTGCGGTTT
>JBAZPE010000115.1:0-6771 GCA_041648375.1 Burkholderiaceae bacterium
GGAAGGAAATATGGAACAATTTCACGCCACCACCATCATTTGTGTACGCCGAGGCAAGCATGTTGCCCTGGGCGGAGACGGCCAGGTCACACTGGGTAACATCGTGGTCAAAGGCTCGGCGCGCAAGATCCGCCGCCTGTATCACGACAAGATTCTGGCAGGGTTCGCCGGCGCAACCGCCGACGCCTTCACCCTGCAGGAACGCTTCGAGGCCAAGCTCGAGAAATATCAAGGCCACCTCATGCGTGCCGCCGTCGAACTCACGCGCGACTGGCGCACCGACCGCGTGCTGCGTCGGCTCGAAGCCATGCTGATCGTCGCCGACGAAGAACACACGCTGGTGCTCACCGGCAACGGCGATGTGCTCGAACCCGAGCACGGCCTGGCCGCCATCGGCTCGGGCGGTGCCTACGCACAGTCGGCCGCTTTGGCGCTGTTGCACCACACCGACCTGCCGCCGCACGAGATCGTCAAAAAATCGCTGGAGATCGCCGGCGATCTCTGCATCTACACCAACCAGAACCATATCGTCGAACAATTGGGCGGTTAGAGGTCTAGATCATGTCTGCATCCAATATGACTCCCGGAGAGATCGTCTCCGAGCTCGACAAATACATCGTCGGGCAGAACAAGGCCAAGCGCTCGGTTGCCGTGGCACTGCGCAATCGCTGGCGGCGCAGCCAGGTGCCCGAGCCCCTGCGCAATGAAATTCATCCCAAGAATATTCTGATGATCGGGCCCACCGGCGTGGGCAAGACCGAGATCGCACGCCGCCTGGCCAAGCTGGCCAATGCGCCGTTCATCAAGATCGAAGCCACCAAATTCACGGAAGTGGGCTACGTGGGCCGCGACGTGGAAACCATCATCCGGGACTTGACCGAGTACTCGATCAAGCAGACACGCGAACTCGAGATGAAACGCGTGAATGCCCAGGCTGAGGACGCCGCCGAAGACCGCATTCTTGACGTGCTGGTGCCCCCCTCGCGCAATGCAGCCGGCGAACCCGAGCGCGGCACCGACAACACGGCGCGCCAGACCTTTCGCAAGCGCTTGCGCGAAGGCACGCTGGACGACCAGGAAATCGAGATCGACATCGCGCAGGCAGCCCCCCAGATGGACATCATGGGGCCGCCCGGCATGGAAGAAATGACCGAGCAGCTGCGCGGCATGTTCGCCGGCATGGCGCGCGAGAAGACCAAAGCGCGCAAGATGAAGATCAAGGAAGCGTTCAAGCTGCTGGTCGACGAAGAGGCCGGCAAGCGTGTGAACGAAGACGATCTGCGGGCCAATGCCGTCACCAATGTCGAACAGAACGGCATCGTGTTCCTTGATGAGATCGACAAGATCGCTGCGCGCTCCGAAGGTGGCGGGGGCGGCGAAGTCTCGCGTCAGGGCGTGCAGCGCGATCTGCTGCCGCTGGTCGAGGGCACCACGGTCAATACCCGTTATGGCATGGTCCGCACCGATCACATTCTGTTCATCGCTTCGGGCGCGTTTCACCTGGCCCGGCCGTCGGATCTGATTCCCGAACTGCAGGGTCGTTTTCCCATCCGGGTCGAACTCGATTCGCTCACGGCAGCGGATTTCGTGCGCATTCTGTCTGATACGGATGCCTCGCTGACCAAGCAGTACAAGGCGTTGCTGGCCACGGAAGACGTCCATCTGGAGTTCACCGAGGAAGGCATCCAGCGCCTGGCCGAACTGGCTTTTGCCGTGAACGAAAAGACGGAAAATATCGGTGCCCGCCGCCTGCATACGGTGATGGAAAAGCTGCTGGAAGATCTTTCCTTCAGCGCGACCTCTTCATCGGAAGAAGCCGTGCGCATTGATGCGGCATATGTGGATGACAAGTTGCAGGAAGCGGCAGCGAGTCAGGATCTGGCGAGATACGTGCTGTAAGCGCAAGCTGCTGGTGAGCCCGCTCGATGCTATTGCCATCGGGCACAGAAAGGATGTGATGCACCCGTGCACACATCCTTTTTTCGTGCGCAAGCAAGCGCTTGCCTGCTTGGAGCCTGGTGTGAGCCTGTGGGAAAGCGCCACCCCGGCCCCGAGGCATCAGCGCCCGCGCATGAACGGCTTCTGAGCACCTAGCCCGCTCGTGGCGGTGCATCCGGGCGAGGCTGACCAGGGCAAGGGGCACCCTAGCCCTTCCGGGCTGACTCGCCAGCCCAACTGCCCTGCGGGTTACTCCCTAGCGTGAAAATATATTTTCTTGCTTACAATAAGCCTGTAATTATTCTTTCATGCCGCCTGTTCCCTGCAATGTCCTCCCCCTCTCCTTCAATCGCCGATCGCATCGCTCGGGCACAGCCCGGTCTGAGCGCAACGCAGCACAAGATGGCGCACTACGTGCTGGCGCATCAGTTCCGCGTCGCCACGATGACCATCGACGAGTTCGCGGCGGCTGTCGGGGTGTCTGTCGCCACGGCCAACCGCTTCGCGCGTGCCCTGGAGCTGCCAGGCTATCCGCAGTTTCGTGCCGAGTTGGCACGGGGGTTCGAGGCGGCACTGGAGCCGGTGGAAAAACTGCGCTCGGTGATGGCACATGCCAATGCGTCTGCCGCGCAGGTGTTTGCCGCCGTGCTGGAAGAAGATATCCGCAACGCCCAACTGACCTTGCAGGCCTTGAACGCAAACGCCTGTGAGCGTGCCGTCGATGCCGTGGTCAGCGCCGAACGTGTGTTCATTGCGGGCTTTGGCGCCAGTGGCTTTCTGGCCGGGTTGCTGCAGCGTGGTCTGTGCATGCATGTCCCGTCCGTGGAGAACCTGGCCGGGCCAGGTGGTGTGTCTCATGCAGCGCGTCAGATGTCGCGCATGAGCGAGCGGGACCTTGTCATCGCCATCGGTTTCCCGCGCTACCTGGCCGATACCGTCACCCTGGCCCGTGCCGCGCAAGCCGCGGGTGTGCCCGTGCTGGCGCTGACGGACCAACCCACCTCGCCGCTGGCACCTACCGCCACGGTGGCGCTGTATGTGCAAAGCGCACGACAACTGTCGTCGAATTCGGAAACTGCCGCGCTGGGTCTGATTGAAGGTCTGTCCGCAGCAGTCGCCTACCGCACCAAGAACGCTGTGCAAACCGCCGCCGGCGTGACCGAGTCCGTCATGCCGTGGCTGTTTCATGGTGCTGGAAAGCGGTGATCGATGCCCAGGCATCCGATCTGAACCGCCCGCCCCACCACTGACGGCACCCTTTAATAACTGTCTATCGAATGTCTAGCTCAATGAACGAAGCCACTACCGCTACCGACACATCATCGGCCAACGAATTCAAACCCGTTATTGCCATTCATGGCGGCGCGGGCGCCATGTCTCGCCAGGCCATGTCGGCTGAGAAAGAGCGTGAATACCTCAGCGCACTGGAGCGGATTTTGACGGCCGGACAAGGCGTTCTGGCCGCAGGTGGCACGGCGCTGGATGCGGTGACCGAGGCCGTACGCCTGCTGGAAGACTGCCCGCTTTTCAACGCCGGTCACGGCGCTGTGTTCACCAGCGCGGCCACCCACGAACTCGATGCGTCGATCATGGACGGCGCGACGCTGCGTTCAGGGGCGATCGCCAATGTGGACTGTGTGCGTAACCCGGTGCTCGCCGCACGCAAGGTGATGGAGAACAGCAAGCACGTGTTTTTCGTGGGTGCCGGTGCACAGGATTTCGCACGCGAGCAAGGGCTGGAAATCGTGGACCCGTCGTATTTTTCGACCGATGCCCGCCGTGAGCAGCTCGAGCGTGTACAACGAGAGCACCCCGATGCCGCCGTGCTCGATCACGATGCCCAGGCCATGGTCGCTCGTGGTCAACCCGCGCCCGCGGACCCGTTGGACAGCGATCGCAAGTTCGGCACGGTTGGCGCAGTGGCCGTGGATGCACAGGGCAACCTTGCCGCCGCCACGTCCACCGGCGGCATCACCAATAAACAGATCGGCCGTGTGGGCGATGCGCCCCTGATCGGGGCCGGCTGCTACGCCAGCAACCAGACCTGCGCGGTGTCGACCACCGGTACCGGCGAGATGTTCATCCGCATGGTCGCCGCCTATGACGTGGCCGCCCAGATGGAATATATGGGTGCCTCGCTGGCCGAGGCTGCCGACCGCGTGGTGCACGAGAAGCTGCCACGCATCGAAGGCAAAGGCGGACTGATCGCAGTAGATGCGAAGGGCAACGTTGCGTTGCCCTTCAATACAGAAGGCATGTATCGCGGTTATGCACGTGTAGGCGAAAGCCCCGTTGCGTCCATTTACCGTTAATTGCTGGCGCCTGACCGCCAGAGTATAGGAATTGAATGAAGATGGTTGATCGCGCTCAACACCCGACGCTGCCCGAGAACCGCGTGGTCCAGGTCGATGACCTGACCGTGCGCTTTGTCGGCTCCGAACGCACCGTCGAGGCCGTGCGCAACTTGTCCTTTCATGTGGATCGGGGTGAGACCCTGGCCATCGTGGGAGAGTCGGGCTCCGGTAAATCGGTGACGTCTTTAGCGCTGATGCGTCTGGTCGAGCACGGCGGCGGGCGTATTGCACAGGGTCGCATGAACCTGCGTCGTCGCAATGATCAGATCATCGACCTGGGCAACGCCACGCAGCGCATGATGCGCAACGTGCGCGGCGCCGACATGGCCATGATCTTCCAGGAGCCGATGACCTCGCTCAATCCGGTGTTCACGGCCGGTGAGCAGATCGCCGAATCGATTCGCCTGCATCAGCGCATGGACGCCGCTGCCGCGCGCGCCGAAGCGTTGCGCATGCTGGAGCAGGTGCGCATTCCCGAAGCACGGTCGGTCATGAGCCGCTTTCCGCATCAGCTGTCGGGCGGCATGCGCCAGCGCGTGATGATTGCCATGGCGCTGGCCTGCAAGCCGGCACTGCTGATTGCGGATGAGCCCACCACTGCGCTGGATGTGACTATCCAGGCGCAGATTCTGCAATTGATTCGTGCCCTGCAGGACGAGATGCAGATGGGCGTGGTCTTCATCACCCACGACATGGGTGTGGTGGCCGAAGTGGCCGACCGCGTGCTGGTCATGTATCGCGGCGACAAGGTTGAAGAAGGCACATCGGACCAGATTTTTGCTGCACCCGCGCATCGCTATACCCAGGCATTGTTGTCGGCCGTGCCCAAGCTGGGCGCGATGACCGGCACCGACCTGCCCGCGCGTTTTCCATTGGTGCAGATGGCGGGCCAGCCCGAAGCGCTGCCCGATCCGACGCTTGCGCCCATCGCAACGCCCGTCGTGCTGCCCAACGCAGGTGCAGCCGTGGCCGCCGAAGACTCCAGCCCTGAACTGGCGATCGCCGCCACGCCGGCAATCGATGCCGCCGCGGCAACCGGTACAGCACCGGCGACGGCCGAGACGGTCGTCTCCGAAGCTACGCCTTTTGCGGCCGACGATCGGGTCACCCTCACGGGCACAGGGGCAACGGATGCGCAGGCCCCAGCGGCCAGCAGGACTGACGCCGCACGCTCGACCGGCATGACCGGCATCGATTCCCGGCACACGCCATCGGCCCCCTCGTCAATCCCGGTCAATGCCAACGGTCAGCCCGATGTCTCGCTCGCGGCCTTGCAGGGCAATGCGCCCCCGCCCGCCCGTGAGCCCATCCTGAGCGTACGCAATCTGGTCACGCGCTTCGATCTGCGCGGCGGCATCCTGAGCCGCGTGCAGGGGCGCGTGCATGCGGTCGAGAAGGTCAGCTTCGATCTTTTTCCCGGCGAGACGCTGGCGCTGGTGGGCGAATCCGGCTGCGGCAAGTCGACGACGGGCCGCTCGCTGCTGCGCCTGGTCGACAGCCAGAGCGGCGAGATCGACTTCGGTGGACGCGACATCACCAAATTGAACAACAGCGACCTGCAGTCGCTGCGTCGCGATATCCAGTTTGTCTTCCAGGATCCTTTCGCATCGCTGGATCCGCGCGTGACCGTGGGGTTCTCCATCATGGAACCGCTGCTGGTGCACGGCGTGGCCCGTGGCAAGGAAGCCGAACGTCGGGTGTCCGAGCTGCTGGAGCGCGTCGGCATGCCGCCTGAAATGGCACAGCGCTATCCGCATGAATTTTCTGGTGGCCAGCGTCAGCGCATCTGCATCGCGCGCGCCCTGGCGCTGAACCCGAAGGTCGTGATTGCCGATGAGTCGGTCTCGGCCCTCGATGTGTCGATCCAGGCGCAGATCGTGAACCTGATGATCGATCTGCAGCAGGATCTGGGCGTGGCGTTTCTGTTCATTTCGCACGATATGGCGGTGGTCGAACGCATCAGCCACCGTGTCGCGGTGATGTATCTCGGGCAGATCGTCGAGATCGGGCCGCGTCGTGCGATTTTCGAGAATCCGCAGCACGCCTATACGAAGAAACTGATGTCAGCGGTGCCGATTGCCGATCCGGCACGGCGCCATCTGAAGCGGACCCTGTTGTCCGATGAAATCCCCAGCCCCATCCGCAAGCCTGGCGACGACCCCGTGGTCGCACCGCTGGTGCAGGTCGGGCCGGATCACTACGTCGCCCGGCATCCGGTCGGCGGGTCCTACTGAAGTTGCGCTCTTTATCCACCACAGACCTATTCCGACAGGAACCAGGAGTATTTCGATGAAAGCATTCCGTCCCACCAAGTTGATTGCCGCCGCTGCGCTGGCAATGGGTGTGCTGTCCGCGCCCATGGCCTATGCCGCCAAAGACGTGACCTTCGCCATTTCGATCGCGCTGGAAACGCTGGACCCCTACAACACCAACAGCACGGTCAACCAGGCTGCAGGCAAGGCGTTCTATGAAGGCCTGT
>JBAZPE010000116.1:0-6754 GCA_041648375.1 Burkholderiaceae bacterium
TCCCGGCGAAAACGCACAGGATCGGCGTTCCACGGGCTACATCGCCCTGATCCGCAATTTCACACGCTATAGCTGGTTGCTGATGTATCTGTTCGGTGCCTCACCCGCCGTGTCCAAGGCGTTTATGGCGAACAAGCCGGCGATGCTCGAACCGTTGGGCGATGACACCTGTTATCTGCCTTATGCCACCAGTTTGCGCATGAGCGATCTGGGTTATCAGAGCGAAGCGCAGAGCGCCTTGAAGCTTTGTTACGACGATCTGGATCAGTTTTTGAAGCGGTTGTTCGACGCGGTCACCACGCCCTGGCCGCAATACGAGGTGATCGGCACACACCGCGACCAGCAGTGGATCCAGCTGAATACCAATATGCTGCAGATTGAAAACGAGTACTACTCGATCATCCGCCCGAAACGATCGACGGGTCGGTGCGAACGCCCGGTCACGGCGATGAAGGAAAAAGGCGTGCAGTATGTCGAGGTCCGCTGTCTGGATATCGACCCCTTCGAGCCGCTGGGCATTTCTGCACAGACCGCGCGATTCGTCGACGCATTCCTGGTGTTCTGTGCGGCAAGCGACAGCCCTCTATTTGGGGGCGCGGGCTATTGCGCAGAAAGCGAGAGCAACTTTGCTTCAGTCGTCAAGGCTGGCCGCCAGCCCGGCCTGGCCCTCGCTCGCAACGGCCAGGCCACCACGGTTCCAGCGTGGGGTGCCGAACTGCTGGAACAGATCCGGCCCTACGCCGATCTGCTGGACCGTGCACACGGCGGTGGCGAGTACCGAGCCGCACTGGATGCCCAGCAAGCCAAACTCGATGACCCGGCAAACACACCGTCAGCCCGCGTCCTTCAGGGAATCCGTGACGCAGGCGGCAGCTTCACGACTTACACACTGGCCCAAAGCACGCGCCACGCAGAGGCGCTGCGCGCCATGCCGCTTGACGCGCCCGAGCGAGCCGTGTTCGAGCAGGAACGCGATCGTTCGATCGCTGAACAGGCCAAGCTGGAGGCAGATGACACGGTAGACTTCGACACGTATGTCACACGCTACGAACAAGCGTTACAGCCGCCGATAAAGTCCAACGTGACTTGAAGGCGTATGCTGATCGCCTGACTTTTACTCAGGATATGCTGATGTCCACGCGCACTTTCCTCACACGCCTGATTGCCGCTGCCTTCCTGCCACTTGCGGCGGCCGCGACGCTTAACGCGCACGCCAAACAGCCTCCGGTCGAAACCGTCAAGTCGGTTGAATTGGATCGCTATGTCGGCAAGTGGTATGAGATTGCCAACTATCCCATGTTCTTTCAGCGTAAGTGCGTGGGCGACACCACGGCGCAATACGCCTCGCTGCCCGATGGCAAGGTGTCGGTCGTGAACCGTTGCCGTACCGAGAAGGGTGAATTCGACGAGGCCGAAGGCGAAGCCACGGTGGTGAAGGGAAGTGGCAATGCCAAGCTGGAAGTCACCTTCTTCAAGCCATTTTCTGGTGACTACTGGATCATCGGACTGGATCCGCAATATCGATGGGCAGTCGTAGGCGCGCCTAATCGAAAATACCTCTGGATTCTTTCGCGCACCCCCAGCCTGCCTGCCGACCAGCTCAAACTGGCCCTGGATGCGGCACGTGCCCAGGGCTACACCCTGGAAGAATTACGCTACACCCCCCAGGAAGGAAAAACGTCAGAGCCCGCCAACGGGTCCTGATCGATCGCCGCCTCCTGGTGGGATGCAGCACGTGATCAACGGCCCTGCTCGCGCCGTTGATTCAAGGCGTTCAGACATCCGGCAATGCGTGATTGCATATCGGGGATATCCGTTGCCGCGCGATCGGCTTCGCGCTGGCAAAGCTGATACTGCTGCAGACTTTCCGGGGTATCCGTCACGGGTCGAGGCGGTTGACCTTGACCCCAGCTTCCGGTTTGAGGAATCTCGCGCATGCGCAGCGTCGAGGACGGCGCACCCTGCTCGGGATATCGGAATTCGGGTGCCGGCGCAACCGGAATGGGCTGTGCCTGGCCCATCGTCTGGGATTGGGCCACAACCGATGCGGTGCCGGTCAGCAACATGGCGGCAAGTGCAGCGCGTCGCAGAAACATTCTCATCATTTACCTCTTACGTAATCAGGACAACCACTCGATCGGGACGGCCTGTGCGCCCCGTAACTGCCTGCTCGCTAGCTCAAGGGCATTCGAGTGGCACAACACTAGTGTTTTAGTGCAAGATCACACGTAAAGCGATTGAAAAGCGCGTCCCGTAACTGCCCGACACAAGCTTTCACGTTCCTGGAGCATTCAATGTCCCGATCCACCCCCTATCGGTTTATACGAATCATGACCGCAGCGTCCGGCGCAGCCATCGCGCTGCTCATCACCGCCTGCGCGTCAGACGACACCGAACGCGCGCCCACTGCCGCCTATCGATGCGAAAACGGCGCGAGGTTCACGGTGCGTTTCGATGCGAATTCGGCGCTGGTGCAATGGTCCGATGGCAGGCGCGCCACGTTGCCCCAGCAAAAGGCGGCCTCTGGGATGTGGTATGCCGGACGGGGGTACGAACTGCGGGGCAAAGGCGACGACGCGACCTGGTCAGAGCCACAGGCTGCACCAACGGAATGCAAGGCGGTCTAAGGGAGGCGCTTCAGAAGGGATATGGCGCGAAACGAGGAGGCGTTTCCAAAAGCGTTGGTCGGTGGCCACATGTATTGCGCAGCGATCTTTGTGCGCCGACTGTGCCTATCCGATTGTGATGTTGCACGTTCTTGTGCAGAATGCGACATGCAGGGAATTGGTGCGCCCGACAGGAATCGAACCTGTATCAAGAGCTTCGGAAACTCTCATTCTATCCGTTGAACTACAGGCGCCAAGCCCGCCATTGTAGCGTTTTTTCGGGGCCCGTGGAGCAGGTTCCTTAAAACGTTGCTGTGCCCCGCCAATCCTGGCGATGCCCCATAATTGTGCGTTATATAATCGAGCGTTTGCATGCGGGGCGTCGCCGCGCATGGGTCCGTCAGCGGCCGTCGGACATCGACGGCGATAACCTGGTTTTTCGATTCGCAGGAAGTGGTCATGAGCAACCCGCAGGGACATACCGAAGCACACAGTTCACCTATAAAAACGCCTAAGCAACTGGCGGTGATCATTGCACTATCTTTCATAGTGCCGGTCATCCTGCTCATCATGCTGGCCAATGTCGTGACATTCGGAACGAAGGGAAGTTCCGGTTCTGATGCGTTCTCACCGCAGGCAACGTCGGCGCGTATTGCGCCGGTCGCCGGCTATGAATATGTCGATGCCAAGGCGCCGAAGGTATTCAAGACCGGCGAACAGATCTTCGCCCAGGTCTGTACGTCCTGTCATACCGCGGGTGTGGCAGGCGCACCCAAGGTGGGAGACAACGCGGGCTGGGCGCCGCTGATCAAGACCGGGCTGGACGAAATGGTGAAGATCGCCATTGCTGGCAAGGGCGGCATGCCGCCCAAGGGTGGCAATCCCGCGCTCAGCGACTATGAAATCGCGCGCGCCGTGGTGTACATGGCCAATAAGAGTGGTGGCTCGTTCGAAGAGCCCGCTGCGCCCGCCCCCGAGGGTGGTGCAACGCCTGAGGGCGGTAAACCTGCCGCCGCCAGCGCCGCTGCGGGTACCAAACCGGCAGCAACGAACGGCACGCCTGCAGCCGCCGCCACGACCAAACCCGCCGATGCAACAGCAGGTACGGCACCGGCGGCAAGTGCAGGTGGCACCGCAGCAGCTGGCGCGCCGGCAGCAGCTGGTGGTGCACCGGCAGCAACAGCCAGTGCCGGCACTGCAGCAGCTGGCGCAAGCACGGCTGCCGTGAACCCGGCGGGCGAAAAACTGTACAAGACCGTCTGCCTGGCCTGTCACGCCTCTGGTGTGGCCAATGCACCCAAGTTCGGTGACAAGGCAGCGTGGGCACCCTACATCGCCACAGGCATGGATACCATGGTGAAAGTCGCGATTGCCGGCAAGGGCGCGATGCCACCCAAGGGAGGCGCCATGAACGCCTCTGAAGACGATATCCGGGCGGCTGTGCAATATATGGTCGACGCCGCCAAGTAAGCGCCGCGCTGCCCGACATCGCGATGGGTGGTTTGCGCGCCACCCCGCGCAAAACGTTGTGATGACGTGATGTACGCGCTCAAGAAGCCCTGCTGGTCAGGGCTTTTCTTCGCCTGGCAAAAGCCTGTACTCCGCACTTGTGAACCCTGGACGCCTGCATGCGCGGTACTCTTTTGGCTGACCTCGATCAGGCTTGCGCTTAAACAGGAGACCTCCCACATGTCCAAACCCATCGTGACCGATCTGTATGCCCAGATGTCGTTACCGGTCATCTGCTCGCCCATGTTCATCGTGTCGAACCCGAAACTGGTGATCGCACAGTGCAAGGCAGGCGTCATAGGCTCGATGCCTGCACTGAATGCACGCCCTCAGACCCTGCTGGACGAATGGCTGCACGAGATTACCTCCACGCTAGACGACGCGCGCAAGCAGAATCCACAGGCCCGCATCGCGCCCTACGCGATCAACCAGATCGTGCACCAATCCAACGACAGGCTGGGTGCCGACATGGCGGTCTGCGCCAAGTACAAGGTGCCACTGATCATCACCAGCCTGCGCGCGCCCAATGAAGTCGTTGATGCCGTCCATGGTTGGGGCGGGAAGGTCTTTCACGATGTCACGACGCTGCGGCATGCCGAAAAAGCGCTGGAAGCGGGCGTTGACGGCCTGATTCTGGTCGCCTCGGGCGCGGGGGGACACGCGGGCACGTTAAGCCCATTCGCCCTGCTATCCGAGGTCCGCCGCATGTACGACGGCCCGCTGATCCTGTCAGGCGCCATCTCCACCGGTGAAGGCATCCTGGCGGCACGCGCCATGGGTGCGGATTTCGCCTACATGGGCACACGATTCATCGCATCCACGGAAGCGAATGCACCCGACGCGTACAAGGACATGATCGTGCAGTCTCGCGCCGCAGACATTCTCTATACGCCGTTTTTCACCGGCATCCCGGGCAACTACCTCAAATCCAGCATTTCGGCGTCCGGTCTGGATCCCTCGAATCTGCCCGCGGAAAAGCAGTCGGACAGCAACTTCGGGTCGACCCGTGTCAAGCCCTGGAAGGATGTATGGGGTGCTGGTCAGGGCGTAGGCAGCATCGACAGCGTTGAGTCCACCGCAGACATCGTCAAGCAGCTCCGCCAGGAATATGCGCGTGCCCGAGCTGATCTGAACCGGGAGACCTTCGAATGACGGACACCGACACCGTATTGGTCGAGCAGGCGGATGGCATCGTCACCTTGCGCATCCACCGCCCCGCTCGGCGCAATGCGCTGGACCCTGCCACGTACCACGCGCTTGCCGCCGCCCTGCGCGCCGCCGACGCTGACACCCATGTGCACGCCATCGTCCTCACAGGCAGTGAGGGGCACTTCACCGCAGGCAACGATCTGACAGAGTTCCAGAATCGGGTGGGTGGAGAAAGCGCCGGCATGGCATTTTTGCGCACGCTGGTCAAGATCCAGACACCCATCGTGGCTGCCGTCGAAGGCTATGCGCTTGGGGTCGGCGTGACACTGCTGCAGCACTGTGACTTTGTCTATGTCGCCCGCAACGCGACATTGCGACTGCCCTTCGTGAGCCTGGGATTGTGCCCGGAAGGCGGCTCCAGTTTGCTGCTGGCTCATCTGGTGGGGCAACGCACCGCGTCGGACTGGTTGCTCTCGGGGCGCACGATTACAGGTGAACAGGCGCACCAGGCCGGATTTGCCACGGAACAAAGCGAGCCTGGCCAGGCACTGAATCAGGCCATGAACATGGCCCGACATCTTGCCTCGCAACCTCGTGATGCGCTTCGACTGACCAAGACGATGCTGCGCGAGCCGTTGCGGGCAATGATCGACCAGACGTTGACCTACGAGGCGCAACATTTTGGCGAGCGCCTGAAGACGGACGAGGCGCAAGCGGCCTTCGCCCGCTTTTTCCAGAAAGCCGGCGAGAAAAAGCGCTGACGTCCATGAGCCCTACTCTCCATCCCGCGCTGTTTGCCTCCCGCGATCAATCGACACACAAGGGCAGCTTCGGCACGCTTGCGGTGATCGGCGGAGGCCCGGGCATGACCGGCGCCGCCCTGCTTGCCGCCCGCGCGGCCCTGCATCTGGGCGCAGGCAAGGTGCTGGTCGGGTTCGCGGAGCCAACACCCGCCCTGGCCTGTGATCCGCTACAGCCCGAGTTGATGTGTCGCGACGCACGGGCGGTGATCGAAGGGGACTTTGGCGTCACCGCTTGGGTGCTGGGATGTGGCGCGGGCAGACACAGCTACACGATCGAGGCGATCACCGCAGTGTTTCGCACGCGGGGGGCTGCGCCGATGGTGGTAGATGCCGACGCCTTGAATCTGATCGCCGCCGGATCGCTCAAGCCCGAGTGGGGCGCGCAAGGGCCCGTGGTGATGACGCCTCACCCCGCCGAAGCCGCACGGCTGCTGGCGTGCTCCACCGCCGCCATCCAGGGAGATCGTGCTGGCGCCGCCCAATGCCTGGCGCAGCGCTTTGGCGCATGGATCGTCCTGAAAGGTGCAGGCACGGTCATCAGTGATCCGCAGGGCACACTCTCGGTGAACGACTCTGGCAATCCCGGGCTGGCCACAGCAGGCACGGGCGACGTGCTTGCCGGCATATTGGGCAGCCTGATCGCCCAGGAGATCCCACTGGATCAGGCCGTAAGGGGTGGCGTCTGGC
>JBAZPE010000117.1:0-6695 GCA_041648375.1 Burkholderiaceae bacterium
CTGCCAGGAGAATGTCTCGAATGCGCCGGTTTCCTTGTAAGGTACTGTCAGTCCGGTGATCGCGTAGGTCAGGTCATAGACCCAGCGCGACAGACCGAACAGTGACAGAAACCAGAGCGAGCCACTGACCACCAGAATGCCGGTCCAGCCGCGCTTCAGACCGTAGACCAGCACAGCCGGGCTGATCAGCATGAAAATGACGTAGAGCGGCAGAATGTCCAGCAGCGGCGGGTTGTAGATAAGTAGCAGTGAGGACCAGAATGCCGTGACGGGTTCCTGCAGGTAGAACCACATCAGGTCGCTGACAGCGTGCTGCTCGAGCGTCACGCCGAGAAAGGCGATGACGGAAAATAGAAATAGCAGGCAGGCCGCCTGACAGGAATAAACCACGAGGGCACGGCGAAAGAACGCGTGGTGCATGGCTGCCAGCCCCTCGCGTTGTGACCGTTGCGTATAAATCATGCCGGCCATGTATGCCGATAGGGCAACAAAGCCTTCTGCCGCCGATACGAAACCGAATGGCTGGCCGAATGGCACGGAATATTGGGTCGGCAGGTGGGTGGACAGCATGAGCACCAGCATCAGCCCACGCAACGCATCAAGCTCCCAGCGGCGCGCACGCGGTTTCCGCGTTTTAGTGGTCTTGCTTGGTTTGGAGGTACCCGGCAGCGTTGGCGCTGGCTCCGGGGTGGGGGTGGAAAGCGACGACATGGCAGGTACGAAAAAAGAGTCACCGTACATTCGCATTAAAGCCGTGTCATGGCTATACACAAAAAGTAAAAGGTGTGTGCGCGAGTAGAATCGCACCACGTTTCCATATCGAGGCAGTCGTGCAACCAGTCATATCCGTTCAAGGCATATCCAAGACTTACGCGTCGGGTTTTCAGGCGTTGAAGCGTGTTGACCTGGACATTCACAGGGGCGAAATATTTGCCCTGCTGGGTCCCAATGGCGCGGGGAAAACAACGCTCATCAGCATCATCTGCGGTCTGGTCAATGCCACGGGCGGCAAGGTATTGGCCGACGGGCACGACATCGTGACCGACTTTCGCAGTGCGCGCGGCAAGATCGGTCTGGTGCCGCAGGAACTGTTCACCGATGCTTTCGAAAGCGTGTGGGACACGGTGAATTTCAGTCGAGGGCTGTTCGGCAAGCCGGCCAACCCGGCGCTTATCGAAAGCATCCTGCGCGACCTGTCGCTGTGGGAGAAAAAAGACTCGCGCATCATGGCGCTGTCCGGCGGCATGAAACGTCGGGTGATGATCGCCAAAGCCCTGTCCCACGAGCCTGACATTCTTTTTCTGGACGAACCTACGGCCGGTGTGGATGTCGAGTTGCGTCGCGGCATGTGGGAAATGGTTCGACGACTGCGCGAAAAAGGCGTGACCATCATTCTGACCACACACTATATCGAAGAGGCCCAGGAAATGGCCGATCGTATCGGTGTCATACGGGGTGGCGAAATCATCCTGGTCAAAGAGAAAAACGACCTGATGAAGCAGCTCGGCAAACGCCGGCTGATTCTGACGCTGAAGGCGCCACTGACCGAGGTTCCGCCCGATGTGGCCATTTCGGGCCTTGCGCTGGCCGACGAGGGATACGCCCTGATCTACACCTACGACAACTACGAGGCCGGCGCCGATATTGCCGGGCTGTTGCGACAGCTCGACCAGGCGGGCATTGAGTTCAACGACATCAAATCATCGGAAAGTTCGCTAGAAGAAATTTTCGTCAGCCTGGTGAGTACCCAATCATGAATTTCTATGCCATTCGGGCGATCTACTTCTTTGAGATGGCGCGCATGCGTCGTACGCTGATGCAAAGCGTCGCGTCGCCCGTCATCTCGACAGCACTCTATTTTGTCGTGTTCGGCTCGGCCATCGGGTCACACATGGTGGAGATTGATGGCGTCAGTTATGGGGCCTTCATCGTGCCTGGCATGATCATGCTCGCGCTGCTCACGCAGAGCATCGCCAACGCTTCATTCGGTATCTACATGCCGCGCTTCTCGGGCACCATCTACGAGATTCACTCGGCGCCGATTTCGTACGTGGAAATCCTGATTGGGTATGTGGGCGCGGCGGCGAGCAAGTCGGTCATTCTGGGCCTGATCATGCTGGCCACGGCGCATCTGTTCGTGCCGTTCAGTGTCCAGCATCCTGTCTGGATGGCTGGCTTTCTGATCCTGACGGCACTCACCTTCAGCCTGTTCGGCTTCATCATCGGCGTCTGGGCCGATGGTTTCGAGAAACTGCAGATCATTCCGTTGATGATCGTCACCCCGCTGACCTTTCTGGGGGGAAGTTTCTACTCGATCAACATGTTGCCCGAGTTCTGGCAGACGGTTTCCTTGTTCAACCCCGTCGTCTACCTGGTCAGTGGGTTTCGCTGGAGCTTCTTTGGCGTGTCCGATGTCAGCCTCGGCGTCAGTGTGGGAATGACGCTGGCGTTCCTGGCCGTGTGCCTGGTGGCCGTGCGCTGGATTTTCAAGACGGGATATCGCCTGAAAAACTAGCGCACTGGCGGCAGGTCATCGCTTTGGCTTGGATTGGGCCTGCTGCTGCTGCGCTTTGGTGCACGAGGCAAACGCCTCGTTGCCGAAATCCTGGACGGCTTTCTGCCGATCCAGTTCGGCGACCGGCTGGGGACGCGAGTAGGCGTCCTGCGCAATAGCCTGCATTGGTGTGTAGAGGTTGCCTGCTCCGGATTGCTTTAGCGTTTCCAGCACCTGGGGCATGGGAATGCCCTTCTGCCGCGCCGCCATGATGGCCTGCGCCAGGCTGGAGATCTCCTGACACTGGTTGGCCTGCTGGGTCTTCAGCGCAGGTGCGGCAGCGGGAGCCGGCGCAGCCGAGGAGGGGGCCGCCCAGGCTGCGAAAGAGCAGCTCAACAATGTGGCAACAAAAATTCGACGCATGATTGTCTCTTCCATCCATAGGGTTTTTAAAGACATTACCCGTTTGTCTGGGGAGCGGCAAGATTTGCGCCGAGATTTTAGTTCAGCAATCAGCGCCCGTTCATGCCGTCCAGCGCAGTCAGAAGCGCCCGATGAAACTGATCGGGATCCTGAATCTGTGGTGAGTGACCGAGCTCTGGAAACGTCACAAGCTGGGCCTTTGGAATGGCCTGTGCTGCTTCAGGCCCGAGCTTGGGGTAATTACCCAGGGTTTTGGCGACCGCCGGCGCGGCAGCATCTTTGCCCGGCGCGGTATTGTCTTTCTCACCGATGAGCAAGGTCGTAGGCACCTTGATCTGACCGAATTCGTGCACGACCGGCTGCGTATAGATCATGTCGTAGGTTAGTGCCTGATTCCACGCCACCCGTTCGCGTCCCTCGCCCTGCAGCATGCCAGCAGCCATGAACACCCATTTGTCGTAGTCCTCCCGCCACTTGCCGGCGTAGTAGGTTGCCATCTGATATTGCTTCATCCCCTCGAAATTTGCTTTCAGTTCGCGGGCATACCATTCGTCTATCGTGCGATAGGGCACGCCAGCCTGCTTCCAGTCTTCCAGTCCGATCGGGTTGACCATGACCAGAGCGCTGGTTTGCGTGTCATGCATCAGTGCGTAGCGTGCTGCCAACATCCCGCCCATCGAGTGTCCGACAACCGCTGCGCGTTCAATTCCCAACGTATTGAGCAACGCGTTTGTATGGGCCGCGAGTTGATGCAATGAATACTGGTAGTTCGCTGGCTTGGTCGATTTGCAGAACCCGATCTGATCAGGCACGACCACGCGGTAGCCGGCTTTATTCAGAGACTTGATAGTGGCTTCCCAGGTCGCGCCGCAGAAATTCTTGCCATGCATCAATACGACGGTCTTGCCGTTGGGCGTCGGCGCCGCAATATCCATATATGCCATCGATAGCTTCTGACCCTGGCTCTCGATGGGGTGGCGCTTGACTTCGTATGGGTACGCGAACCGTTCGAGTTCAGGGCCGTAGTCCGGTATCTGTGGTGCCGCGGCCGATGCGCAGCCTGCAGTAAGCAAGCTGGCCCACAACAGCCCCTGTCGTGCGCCGTTCGATGTCTTCATATGCTGAACTCCCTTTGTCACCCCGGCCCGCGCCGGCAGCGTTGCATGATGCGACTGCTCAGGGGCGCGGGAGTTCCGTGTTCGGTTTGCTGCCTAGATGCTGGTGCTCAACAGACTGATGCCGGCCAGCACGAACATGACGGCCAGCCCGGCATCCAGCCATAACTGGCATGCGGCGTAGATGCGCCGGGCGCGGGCGGTGGAGAAGAGCAGCGCATAGCTGGCAAACACCGTTGTCCCGATCAGCATGCATCCGACGGTGACAAGCCAGGGCGATGCCACCTGAGCGGCCAGCGCGCCCGCGCCCGAAACAGATCGGGTGATCCCGACGTTTGCGCCCATCGCGACAATGGATGTCCAGATCAATATCGCTTTCGGATTAGTCAGGTGCATGAGCAGGCCGCGCACATACAGCCAGATGTAGGCGTGGGGTTTCGCAGTAGCGATGGGCGCGGCCGGCACACGGGCGCGCCATGCAGACCGTGCGGCCCGATAGCCCAACCACAAAAAATAGAGGCCACCCGCAATCTTGATCGCACTGATTATCGGGGGATAGGCGGCGATTGCAGCCGACACACCCAACGTGGCGGTCACCGCCCAGAAGAAAGCGCCCGATGCCACACCGCCGGCGAATATCAGTGCAGCTTGGCGGCCTGAACCCATCGCGACGGACATGATGGCCATAATGCTGGGCCCCGGGCTTGCCACGCCGACGAAGTAAGTTGCCCATGCCAGCAGGATAGGCGCAGAAAACAGCGGATTCGGATCCATGGTGGCGCGTAGTGAATGAAGCTTGGTTGCGGTCGCTCGGTTGCGTCGCCTGGATGCAGCCTGCGAGCCTTCACTTTAAACGGCGCGGCCCACACGCGGACAGACACAGTTGTCTGATTAAACAACCAGACAGACTGTGGAGTTTCCGCCATCTTCGCTTGGCCAGTTACTTCTTGGTCTTGCCTGAACTTTCGGGATTTCGATTGCCAAGCAGGTCGCCGAGCGTCTCGTCTTCATGCTGAGGCGCGTCATCGGCCGCAGGCGCCGGATCATCATTTACGCCAGTGGGCGCTTCAGACTGTGCTTTGTTGTCGGGCTTCGGGGTTGTCATGGCATTCTCCTGAGTGCCATGACGACGCAAGGGCCATGCCGAAAAGGTGGCGTCGTCGCACTCACCGAAACAAATTCGTCCGCGCCAGTTCGATGACCTCATCACCACGGCCACTGATGATTGCTTTAAGCATAAACAATCCAAACCCTTTGGCCTGCTCGAGCTGAACCTTGGGCGGGATGGACAGCTCCTGCTTGGCCGTCACCACATCCACCAGCACCGGCCCGTCGTAGGAGAATGCCGCCACCAGCGCACTGTCCACATCATCTGATGCCTCGACGCGAATGCCCTTCACACCCATCGCATTCGCCATGGCGGCGAAATCGGGATTCTCGAGATCCGTTCCGGTATCCAGATAACCGCCCGCCTTCATTTCCATTGCGACAAAGCCCAGCGAGCCGTTGTTCACGACAATGATCTTTACCGGCAAACCCAGCTGGGATAACGAAATGAAGTCGCCCATCATCATAGTGAAACCACCATCACCCGATAGCGATATCACCTGGCGCCCGGGCGCCGCGGCCTGTGCCCCCATCGCCTGCAGCATGGCGTTGGCCATCGAGCCATGATTGAACGAACCCAGCAGACGCCGCTTGCCATTCATCGAAAGATAACGTGCTGCCCACACTGTGGGCGTGCCGACATCGGCGGTAAAGATCGCATCTTCGGCCGCCAGTTCGCTCACGCGTCGCACCAGGTACTGCGGGTGTATGGGCCGCCCGGAAGCGGAAGGCTGCGCGAGTTCATCCAGCCCTTCGCGTGTCTTCTTGTAGTGGCGCAGCGCAGCATCCAGAAACTTGCGATTGTCGCGAGACTTCAGACGTGGAAGCAGTGCATCAATTGTCTCGCCTACGTCGCCGACTATCCCTTGCGTCAGCACGGCACGACGGCCCAGTGCACTCGGATCGCGGTCGACCTGAATGATGCGCGCATCCTTTGGATAGAACGCGCGATAGGGGAAATCGGTCCCCAGCATCAGCAGCGTGCGGCAATTCTCCATGGCGTGGTAGCCGGATGAAAACCCGATCAGTCCAGTCATGCCGACGTCGTAAGGATTATCCCATTCAACGTGCTCCTTGCCACGCAATGCGTGCACGATAGGGGCATTCAATTTTTCTGCCAGCGCCACCAGGGCGTCGTGTTGGCCCGCGCATCCACTGCCCGCCAGGATCGTGATCTCATCGCTCTCGTCAAGCAGCGCGGTCAGCCGTTCGATCTCGCTGGCCTGTGGCACGATGCGAGGTGCGATCCTGCTTACTGATCCTGCGATCGTCTCGACCGGTGCGGCGGCCAAGGCAACGTCCCCGGGAATGACCAGCACGGCAACACCATTGTTTCCAATGGCGGTGTTCAACGCGCGGCTGAGCACGCCCGGCAATTGTTCCGGGTTGGACACCAGTTCGACAAAATCCGCGCACTCCTGAAAAAGCGCCTGGGGATGGGTTTCCTGAAAGTAGCCCAGCCCGATCTCGGACGATGGAATGTGGGCAGCGATGGCCAGCACGGGAACGTGGTTGCGCTTGCAGTCGAATAGACCGTTGATCAGATGCAAATTGCC
>JBAZPE010000118.1:0-6666 GCA_041648375.1 Burkholderiaceae bacterium
ACCGACGAATACTGGATGCACCAGGCCCTGGCGCAGGCCGCCAGCGTGCTCTACACCACCACGCCCAATCCGCGGGTGGGATGTGTGATCGTGCGCGACAACCAACTGCTGGGCCAAGGCGCCACACAACCACCGGGCGGGCCCCACGCTGAAGTCGGCGCACTGCGTGATGCGCAGGCGCAAGGCCACGATGTGCGTGGTGCCACGGTCTATGTCACGCTTGAGCCCTGCAGCCACTTCGGGCGCACGCCGCCGTGCGTCGATGCCCTGATTGCAGCCGGTGTGGGTCGTGTCGTTATTGCCATGGGCGATCCCAACCCGCAAGTGGCTGGCGCCGGCTATGAGCGCCTGGACGCCGCAGGCATTGCGGTGACGCGCGGGGTTTGTGCCGAGCAGGCGCTGGCCTTGAATGTCGGCTTCGTTTCGCGCATGCAGCGCGCGCGCCCCTGGGTGTGGGCCAAGATGGCGTCGTCGCTGGATGGTCGCAGCGCCCTGCACAACGGCGTGTCGCAATGGATCACTGGCGGCGCAGCGCGCGCCGATGGCCACCACTGGCGCGCCCGCAGTTGCGTGGTGCTCACCGGCATGGGCACCGTCCTGAAAGACAATCCCCAATTGAATGTGCGTGCGGTGCAAACGTCGCGTCAGCCGCGCAAGGCCGTGATCGACGGCACGCTCTTGATCGATGCGGGCGCGCGTATTTTTGATGGCACGGAAGTGCTGCTGTTCACCAGTGTCGATCGGCCGGAACGTGCGGCCGAACTGGCCGAGCGCAACGCGCGCGTGATCGTGCTGCCTTCTGGCGAACCTGGACGCGTTGATCTGCCGGCGGTGATGCACTGGCTCGCACAGGATGGCGTAAACGAAGTTCATCTGGAGGCCGGTGCGGGGCTCACGGGCGCCATGATTGCAGCGGGCCAGGTCGACGAATTATTGTTGTATGTGGCGCCGGTGCTGCTGGGCGATGCTCTGGGCATGGCGCGGTTGCCCATGCTGGAGCATTTGGAAGACGTGCAGCGCTATGCGTTTCACGACGTCACCATGGTGGGTGACGACGTTCGACTGCGCGCGCGCATCGCCTCCACCTGGAACGCTCTAGTAGACTGCGTGAATCGGATTTAGCAGAGGTTTATATGTTCACAGGCATCGTGGCCGACGTCGGCCGTATCGTGCAGACCCGCCCCTTGATTGCAGACAGCGCACAGGGCGGCCTGCGCCTCGTGGTGCAGACCGATCGTCTGGACCTGAGCAATGTGGCGCTGGGCGATTCCATCTCCATTCAGGGCGCGTGCATGACGGTCGTCGCTCTGGAAGAAAACCGCTTTGAGGTCGACGTTTCGCGTGAGAGTCTGACGCTTACCGCTGGATTGGACCGCGAGGGCGAAGTCAACCTGGAAAAAGCGCTGCGCATGGGTGATCCGCTGGGTGGGCACATTGTGTCGGGCCATGTGGATGGCTTGGGGCAGGTGCTGCGGTTCGAGCCTGTGGGCGAATCGTATGAGCTGGTGATTCTTGCGCCGCCGTCGTTGGGGAAGTATCTGGCCTATAAGGGGTCAGTCACGATCAATGGTGTGAGCCTCACGGTCAACAGCGTGGACGACGTTGCCGATGGCACCGAGATCAGCATCAACATCATTCCGCATACTCAGCAGGTGACCACGTTGCGTCATTTGAAGTCGGGCAGCCGTGTGAATCTGGAGATCGACACGATTGCTCGGTATGTGGAAAGGATGGTGAGCAGTGGTGGGGGGAAGGGTGAGGGGTCGATTGCGGCGCTGTAGGTAGGGCTGCCGTTGATTGAGCGGGGCGTTATGCGTGGGAGTGTTCTGCTGGCTAATGGCTCATGCAGGACGCTTTTCGGCAAGGTTTCGTTGAATCTGCTAGAATCGCGGACTTGCCTTGGAAGCCGTCACGGAAACGTCGCAGCGCCAACGCGCAAATCAAGATCAGGACAGGTGGCCGAGCGGTTGAAGGCGCACGCCTGGAAAGCGTGTATACGTGAATAACGTATCGGGGGTTCGAATCCCCCTCTGTCCGCCAAGAATGCAAATCGGTACTCTTCAGTCCCGAACGAAGCCCGCCATAAAACAGTGCAAAAACACTGGTCTGGCGGGTTTTTTCTTGCCCCCGTTATTTGAAAAGATGAGTGTTCTCTAGGCATTTTTGCAAAGCACCAGATCGTTGCGAAGAGTGGCACGAAGGTTGCGTGAGGCTCCTTACCCCATCACACTGCATCGATATGACACAACCATCAGGCGACACCCATGATTATTGGCGCGGTGAGCGCGCCGATCGGCTCGCCGTCATCATCGATGCAGCGCCTTTCTTTCTGGCGGCCAAACAGGCCATGCTGCAAGCTCAACACTCCATTCTGCTGCTGGGATGGGATTTTGATGCTCGAGTGAAGCTTGAGCCCCTTGAAAAGACGATAGAAGGTCCGAATCGCATTGGTCCTTTTCTGAATTTTCTTTCAAAACGGAATCAGGATCTGGAGATCAAAATTCTGAAGTGGGATGTGGGAGCTGTATCGTCGATCGCGCGTGGCGAAACGCCATTCTTCATGTTTCAGTGGATGTTCGGCAATAGGGTGAAACTCAGACTTGACCATGCCCATCCGCCGCTGGCCGCCCATCACACGAAGCTGATTGTCATCGATGATTGCATTGCATTCTGTGGTGGCATTGATATGACCATGGGAAGATGGGACACCCCTGAACACGCTGACGATGAGCCGGGACGCAAGACCGTGCTGGGGAAGGCGCTGCCGCCCTGGCACGATGCGACAACCTGCCTGACCGGCCCCGCTGCATCAGCGCTGGGTGATTTGGCGCGTATGCGCTGGCGCCTGGCCACAGGAGAAAACCTGGAACGCCCGGTGCCCGCCGCAGAGATCTGGCCTCAGTCTCTGACACCCCAATTCGAACGGGTGAACGTGAAGGTCGCCCGAACCTGGGCGGCTTACGAAGATACGCCGCAAGTAAGCGAGATCGAAAAGGCCACGATCAAAATCATTCGTCAGGCGCGATCGTCTCTCTACATCGAGTCGCAGTATTTTGCATCTCGCCTGATCGCCGGCGAGATCGCCAAACGTCTGCAAGAACCTGATGGACCGGAGATAGTGGTCATCAACCCCGAAACGGCGAGCGGATGGCTGGAAGAAAAAACGATGGATTCCGCCAGAGTTATCCTGCGTGAGCTGGTCAGCAAAGCCGACCGGCATGATCGTTTCCGGTTGCTCTACCCGGTCAATGCGCAGGGCACATCCATCTACGTTCACGCCAAGATCATGATTGCTGATGATACGGTGCTGAAGATTGGTTCTTCGAATCTCAACAACAGGTCGATGGGGTTCGATTCAGAGTGCGATCTTATTATCGACGGCGTTTCGGAGTGCGAGCGCACTGCGATTCGATCGATTAAAGCGCGCCTGCTTGCAGAGCATCTCGGGCGTACTGAGGAAGATGTGCAAGCGCATCTGGATCAGTCAGACTCCATTATCCGCGCGTTGAGCGCCATGAGCAGGGAAGGGCGGGGCTTACACGAGGTGCCGCAGCGAGAATTAGGCGATGTTGATCGCCAATTGGCATCGACCAAGATGACGGATCCCGAACGGCCTCCTTCGTTCGTCGATGCAGTGAAGTCGGTATTTACTAGAGCGAAGCCGTCGCTGTCGAGCTAGTACAGGTTGCGGCCTTAATGGGCATACAGGCAGTCGCGCTGGTCCGATGGCTTTTGCTATGCATTAACATCCGTTGATAACTATCGGATGCGCAGCGCTGATCGGCGCAGTTCGGGTCATTCATGCTTGGAGACGTTATGCGTGCTTTCGCCACGGTTGTTTCGGGAAACGCGTCGCTCTCTACGGAAGTTGTAGGCTCGGGGCACCCCGTTGTTTTCCTTCATGCCAACGTTTGCGACAAACGCATGTGGCGAGCACAGTTGGATGCCATCGGCGTCGCCCACCAAGCGATCGCCTACGATCGCCGTGGTTTCGGGCACACGCGCTCGGATGAGGAAGGGTACTCCGCAATTTCTGATCTTTTTGCGGTCATTGAAGCAACCGCAGGTGACACCCCGGTAGTTCTGGTCGGCTGCTCGCAGGGGGCTCGGATTGCTTTGGACGCTGCATTCATGCATCCGTCGAGAATCGTGGGTCTCGTGCTTATCTCGCCAACGGTCTCGGGTGCCCCTGACGCCGTTTATTCGCCTCAACTGCTTGAACTGATCGAGCATCAGAAGAACGTCGAAGCGTCGGGCGATGCGGACGAGCTTAACGCCTTGAAAGCGCGCCTTTTTCTGGATGGCCCGCTGGCCGAGAGTGGGCGAGTGGCAGGAGATAGTCGAAGACTGTTCCTCGATATGAATGCCATTGCGCTTCGGTCATCTTCGCGGCGCGCCACCGATCGCGATGCAGGCAATGCATTCAGTCGTCTGGCCGATCTAAGGATCCCCTGCCAAGTCATATGGGGCACGTTTGACTTTCCGCACATTCAAGAGCGTGCGCGCATGGTGGCGCAGATGGTGTCAAAAGGGCGAGGTCATGAGATAGCAGGCGCGGCCCATCTTCCAAGTCTGGAGCAGCCGGAGGTGGTGAACGACCTCATTCTGGATCTGGCGAAACGCAGTTTCGCGTGCCCAGCTGAACGGCGCGAGCTGCAACGTTAGCGCTCACGCGCATCGACAGGCATGTTGCCAACGACTGGAGGCTCCATCGCCTTGACGAAATCGACGAAGGCCCGCAGAGGCCCGGGCATATGACGCCTGCCTGAATAATATAGAAAAGGCCCTGGAAAGCTTGTCGACCACGGCTCCAGAATGGCCTCAAGCTTGCCCGCTTCAAGATACGGTGCAAGCCAGTCCTCGAACAGATAGATGATTCCGGTGCCCGCCACCGCAGCATCGATCAGCAGTTCGACTCCACCTCCAATCTGAATGATCAGCGGGCCGTGCGGATCGATCTGGAGTTTTTCTTCTCCACGTTCGAAGTCCCAGAGCGGCATCAGGCCGCTGGGGAATCGCCCGCGCAGGCAGGCGTGTTCAAGCAAATCGTGGGGATGATCCGGCCTGCCGTGCTGATCGAGATAGGCAGGTGAGGCCGCGGCTACAAAGCGCTGCACGCGCGGGCCGATGGGCAGGGCGATCATGTCCTGTTCGAGGTGTTCGTCGTAGCGTACGCCTGCATCGCATCCTGCAGCAAGCACGTCGACCAGGTTTTCTTCGACGATGAGGTCGAGGCGCACATCGGGGTAGGCCGCCAGGAATGGCGGGACGATTTTGGGCAGGATCAGTCGGGCAACCGCCAGGGACACGTTGAGCTTCAATGTGCCTGCGGGTTTGTCGCGGAAGCTGTTTACCCCATCGAGCGCGATTTCAAGTTCAGTCAGTACTGGCTTAAGTCGATCGAGCAAGTCGCGGCCGGCTTCAGTGACCGTGACGCTGCGGGTCGTGCGATGCAGCAAGCGCACGCCAAGTTGCGCTTCAACGCGTCGCATCGCTTCACTGAGACCCGAGGCGCTCACTCCCGTCAAACGTGCAGCATCCCGAAAGCCGCCCGACTGGGCGACTGCGACAAATGCAGTCAGGTCTTTAAGCTCAACTTTCATTGTTCGCCATTTCGCACACCCCGTGCCGATTGCCTGGGATTGTTCTCGACTTATACACCCTCTATCTTGAGGGCTTGCAAGTTTCTAACCGAGAATACTCATGTCGAAAAGCGATTTGATGGATACGTATCTTCTGGGCGAGCGCTCTGTGAACAGGCTCGGATATGGTGCCATGCAGTTGGCCGGGCCGGGCGTGTTCGGTCCACCGAAAGATCATGGGGCAGCGCTTGGGGTTTTGCGCGAGGCGGTGAAGTTGGGCGTGAACCATATCGACACGTCGGATTTCTATGGCCCTCATGTCACCAACCGCCTGATTCGGGAGGCGCTGGCACCGTATCCGGATGGTCTGACGATTACGACCAAGGTGGGGGCAAGCAGGGGGGCTGATGGGGCGTGGCTTCCGGCATTCTCGCCGGAGGCGTTAACGCAGGCGGTGCATGACAATCTACGGAATCTGGGCCTGGAGGCACTGGATGTGGTCAATCTTCGGGTGATGTTCGATGCAATGGGACCCGCAGAGGGTTCGATCGAGACTCAACTCGCGGCATTGGTCGAGCTGCAACAAGCGGGGCTGATTCGCCACATCGGGTTGAGCAATGTGACGGCGAAGCAAGTGGCGGATAGCCGGAAGATGGCAAAGATTGTCTGCGTGCAGAATCACTACAACCTTGCGCATCGGGGCGACGACGCGTTGATCGATGAGCTGGCGGTTGCAGGGATCGCCTATGTGCCGTTCTTTCCGCTGGGTGGATTCGCGCCGTTGCAGTCTGCATCGCTTTCTGCTGTTGCCGATCGGGTGGGGGCCACGCCGATGCAGGTGGCGCTGGCGTGGTTGCTTCGGCGGTCGCCGAACATCTTGCTGATCCCAGGCACATCTTCGGTCGCGCATCTCCGTCAGAATCTGGATGTCGCCAAGATCGATCTGACGGATGACGTCATGCAGGAACTGAACGCCATTGGCGCACCGTAATGCGTGAAGCCCTGTCATCGATCCGGCTGTTCTACAGCCTCAGAAACGCCTTCGCATTGCCCTCCAGCCACAGCGCCTGAACCTCTTCCGGCA
>JBAZPE010000119.1:0-6647 GCA_041648375.1 Burkholderiaceae bacterium
AATCGGATGCTGCCCTGTTTGGGCGCCACCACGCCTGCGATCGATTTCAGGGTGGTCGACTTGCCCGCGCCGTTGCGACCGAGCAGGGTGGTCACGCCACCGGCTTTCACGTTCAGTGACAGCCCTTGCAGGATGTGGCTTTTGCCGTAATAGCAGTCGATGTTTTCGACATCCAGAATCATGCGCCACCTCCGGTGATCATGTTGCCCAGGTAAGCCGTGCGCACCCGTGCATCGTTACGGATGGCATCGGGTCGGCCTTCGACCAGTACCCGGCCTTGCTGCATGACGGTGATCGTGTCCGAGATGTCCATCACGATGTTCATGTTGTGCTCGATCAGCACCACGGTATGGTCTTCTCGCAAACCGCGGATCAAACGCTTCATGCCCTCCAGATCATCCACACCCATGCCGGAGGTAGGTTCATCCAGAAAAATGGCTTTGGGGCGCGCGGCCAGCGCCATGCCCACTTCCAGACGGCGCTGCTGTCCGTGCGACAGCGACCCGGCGGCGACGTCGGTGAGGCGTTGCAGTTCCATGCGTTCGAGCACATGATCCACCACCTCGGTGTGTGCACGCACGCCATCAGGTCGATGCCAGCAGTTGAATGCACCCTTGCGATGCACGCCCTGTGCGGCCAGGCGCAGGTTCTCGCGCACCGACAGATTGGCAAACAGACTGGTGACCTGAAACGAGCGTGCAATCCCGCGCTGCACCCGCACATGATCGGGTTCCCCGGTCACATCGTGGCCATCGAAGATCACGCTGCCTGCGCTGGCCTGCAGGGTGCCGGTCAGGGTGTGAAACAGCGTGGTCTTGCCTGCGCCGTTGGGGCCGATGACCGAGTGCACGGTGCGCGGCATCACATTGAGCGTGACCTCGTGCAGGGCGACGAACTTGCCGAAGCGCTTGGTCACGCCACGCGCCTGCAGCAGGGCGGTGTCAGTGGTGGGGCCTGGCGTCATGATCCGTTCTCCGTGCTTTTCGGGGCGTGGCCAGGCGTACCTTTACGGCGCACGGCCAGCCAGATGCGTTCGCCCAGCCCCCACAACCCTTTCTGCATGAACAGGCTGACGGCAATGAGCAGAAAGCCCAGCAGCATCAGCCACCGTGGCCACAGCGAAGACAGCCAATCGGAAAACAGCACGTAGAACGCGGCGCCCAGCACGGATGCAAACAGGTTGCCCGTGCCGCCGATGACCGTCATGACCAGAATCATTTCACTGGTGTGATATTCGATGCTGGACAGCGGTGCGATGCCCGTCATGATGGCCAGGAACGCACCGGCCAGAGCGGTGACCGCACCCGACAACGCAAAGACAGCCAGTTTGAACAGTCGCACGTTGTAGCCGACGGCCGCCGCGCGTGCTTCGTTGTCGCGTATGGCCAGCAGCGTGCGTCCGAACACCGAGTTGGTGATGCGCAGCAGCAGCCAGAAGACCAGAAAGAACGAGGCGGCAACCAGTGCATAGAACTGCCAGGGCGACGCCAGGGAGAGCAGTTCGTGCCCGCCCACCCCAATGGCCGGGCGGGGCACATCCAGCAAACCGTTGTCGCCACCGGTGAGATCCGGCAGGCTGTAAGCCAGGAAATAGAACAGCTGCGAGAAGGCCAGTGTGAGCATCACGAAGTAGGTGCCACGCTGTCTGATCGCAAACCAGCCCACCAGCAGCGCCGCCAATGCACCCACCACCACGGCTGCTACCAGGGCTACGGGCAAAGGCAGTCCCGATCGGGTCAGCAGTATGCCGACCGTGTAGCTGCCCATGCCGAAAAAAATGCCCTGCCCGAAGGACAGCAGCCCCGTGTACCCCAGCAGCAGATTGCAGCCCAGCACGGCCAGCGCATAGATCAGGACCTCGGTGGCCAGCGACCCGGATTGCATGACCAGGGGCAGCACCAGTGTGACGGCCAGTGCCAGAATGAGTTGCAGATGTGTCGTCAGGCGTGGCATCAACCTCTCCCCAGCAGACCGTGAGGGCGCAAGAGCAGAACCGCTGCCATGGCCACGTAAATCATCAGACGTGCGCCTTCGGGCCAGAGCGTGCTCATGATGCTCTGGACGATGCCGATGAGCAGCCCGCCGACCAGTGCACCGGAGAAACTGCCCATGCCGCCGACCACCACGATGACGAACGCAATGCCCAGCGCCTCGATGCCCATGAAGGGTTCCACGCCACGGATCGGTGCTGCCAGCACACCCGCGAGCGCCGCCGTGGCCGCGCCCAGTGCAAACACCAGGCTGAAGACACGGAAAACATTGATGCCGAGCAGCGAAACCATTTCGGTGGATTCACTGCCCGCGCGCACGGCACTGCCCAGGCGCGTGCCCTCCAGCAGCCACCACAGCAGGCACGCGAACACCGAGGTGAAGCCGATGACGAACAGTCGATATTTCGGATAAATGAAATCGCCCCACATCACTACACCCTGCAGGATGGCAGGCGTGGCCACGTTGTCGCCCAGCGGGCCCCAGATCACGATCACCAGCTCCTGGATGACGAGAGCGAGCCCCACGGTAACCAGAATGTGGAACTCGTGGGCTTGCGCATAGACATAGCGCAGCAGCACTTTCTCGATCAGCCAGGCCAGCGCACCCACCACGAAGGGAACGATGAGCAGGGCGAGCCAGAAGTTCAGCCCCCAGGCAATTGCCTGGAAACAGAAGTAGGCGCCCAGCAGATAGAAGGCACCGTGGGCGAAGTTGACGAATCTCAACAGACCGAAAATGATCGACAGCCCAACCGCCAGCAGGAAGTAGAGCATGCCGACCCCGATGCCGTTGATGACCTGCAGCAGGTAGACGTTCATGGGGTCGAAAGGTAGGAAAGCGTTGAATTACAACTTGCAGCCGGTCTGGTCAACCGGCAGGAAGGATTGACCCGAGGACACGATTTCCGCGTAGTCGTCCTTGTCTTTCATCTGTGCCTTCGCACGACCTTTGAGCAAGTAGTAATTCTTCAGCACCTGATGGTCTTCTGCCCGAATCACTTCGGGTCCCGTCAAACCCTCGTATTTCATGCCTTCCATGGCCGCGATCACCTTCGCCGGTTCGGCGCTCTTGGCCGCTGCGATGGCGTCGATCATGATCTTGGTGCAGATGTAGGAGCCCGCAAAGCTGTAGTTCGGGTTGGTCTTGAACTTGTCCTGGCAGGTCTTGACCAGTTCACGATTCAACGGCGAATCAATGCCGTGCCAGTACTGCGCACCGAAGTACACGCCTTCGCACAGATCAGCCCCCAGGGCTTCGAACTGTTCCAGCCCCGATGCCCACGCCACCAGAATGGTCACATTGTTCTTCATGCCGAAGCTCACCGCCTGACGCAGTGTGTCCGACGATTGCGAACCGAAGTTCAGAATCAGCAGCACATCTGGGCGTGCCGCCATCGCATTGGTCAGGTAGCCGCTGAACTCTTTTTCGGCCAGCGAGTGGTAGCTGTTGCCGACGTGTTCGATGCCTTTTTCCTTGAAGATGTTCTTCGCGGCCGAGAGCAGACCATCGCCGAACACGTACTGGGGCGTGATGGTGTACCAGCGTTTCGCCTTGGGAAGCGTATCGATCAAGGGGCGCACGGTCTGTTCGATTGCGCCGAAGGTGGGCACCGACCAGCGGAAGGTGGCCTTGTTGCAATCCTTGCCGGTGATTTCATCGGCGCCGGCGGTGGTGATGAACACGCCACCGAATTTTTCCGCTTCCTTGCCCATTGCCAGGGATTCCGAAGACAGAATGCCGCCGGCAAAGAAGCGTGCGTTCTTCTGCTGAGCGGTTTCCTGCATTTTGCGCACTGCCGTGGCGGGCTTGCCTTCGGTGTCCAGCAGCGTGTAGGCCAGGGGGCGATCGATCACCTTGCCATACTGTTCAATGGCCAGCTTCATGCCGAGATCAGCATATTTGCCGTTGGCGGCGAACGCGCCGGACATGGGCACGGGGCAGCCAAACATGATGGTCTCGTTCGCCGCCTGGGCCAGCGCCGCGCGTGCGGTCCACAGTGCACCCGGAATGGCGGAAAGCGAAGCCAGCTTCAAGAGGTTGCGGCGATTCAAGGCATTCTCCCAGCCGCAGCCGGTCGATTTCCGGGTAGCGGCAAATTGTTGTGAGGTTCAAAACATTGCGCCATGCGCGAAGCACTGTATAGCGTGTGAGGCCCGACCCGATGCATCCCGTTTGATCACGTATTTATCATGATAAATAGGATGGTTATCATCATGGTCGTTGCGTCGTGAGGCGTCAATAGATCGCGTATCGGGTATTACCCGAGGTTGGCGTGGCAGGCGTGAAGTGGCATTGTGGGCCGCTGCATGCTCACCTTGACATCGAGCCTGCGCGCTGTGAGCAAGGACATGGGAAACGATGGAATTTGACCGGGAACACACCACGCCAGGCGCTGCGCCACCGAAGCGAAGCGATCTGGTGGGTGAGGAAGTCAAGCGACTGATCACCTCCAAGAATCTGTTGCCCGGCGATCGTTTGCCGCGCGAAAGCGAGCTGCAGGCGTTGTTCGGCGTGAGCAAAAGCACCATGCGCGAGGCCCTGAAATCGCTCGAAGTGCAGGGCTTGATCAAGGTCACGACCGGTCCCGGCGGTGGTGCCATGGTCGTCGAAGTACCCCTGGATCGAACCTTCCAGTTGATGCAGAACTATCTGTTTTTCAAGGAGGTCTCGATCGATGATATCTACCAGGTTCGAAAAATTCTGGAACCCGAATTGGCATCGAGCGCTGTCCCTTTTCTCACCGATGCGCATTTTGCTGCGCTGGCGCATAACGTGCATTGCTGCGATCCCCGGCGCGACGCCCAGGCCGATCCCATCGCACAACGCCAGGAAGAGATGACCTTCCACGATATCTTTGCTGCCGCAACGCCCAATTCCTTTCTGCGATTCGCCTGTGAAATGATCAATCAGATGCTGCGCCAGCTGACCGTGTTCGACAACGAGATGCATGCAGCAGAGCAAAAGCGTTTCGGGATATCGAACACCAATTATCACGAACGCATTCTGGAGGCGGCGCGCGCGCGTGATGTGCAGGGCGTGCGGGACCTGATGAGTGAGCACATGCAGGATTGCATGCAGTCGGTGCAGCGCATGCGCGGCAAGCTCAAGGGCAGGTTGATCCTCGACTCGGAAATGTCGCGCCCCGGTCTGACACGTCGGGGTGTCGGCTCGGCCAAGGGCGTGCTGGGCAAGCCCTGAACCCATGAACGTGCTGGCATGCACCGACTCCACCTGCGCGCGCGCCAAAAACCCTGATCCTGCTGAAGTGTGCCTGGAGGGCCCTGGTCGCCGCACCGCCGGCCTGGCAGCCGCGCGCGCCACACACTGCTATCAGGGTTATCCCGAGGATTTGCGCATGCCTGCTCTACACTCGTTCCATGATCCTGGGTCGCACCTGGCTTTCTGCCAGGGTGTGATCTGGAGAGGAGCGCTGCATGATTCCGTTATCCATTCTTGATCTCGTGCGTATCCGCGAAGGCAGCAATGTGCGCGCCGCGCTGGATGAAGCGCGCGAGCTTGCCGGCCACGCCGAAAAATTGGGCTACCAACGTTACTGGGTCGCCGAACACCACAACATGCCCGGCATTGCCAGTGCTGCCACCGCCGTGACGATCGCTCACATTGCTGCCGGCACGTCCACCATTCGGGTGGGCGCGGGCGGCATCATGCTGCCCAACCATTCTCCGATCGTGATCGCCGAACAATTCGGAACGCTGGCCTCGCTGTTTCCAGGCCGTATCGATCTGGGCCTGGGTCGTGCCCCGGGAACGGACCAGGCCACCTTGCGTGCGCTGCGCCGCTCCAACGAGAGCGCCGACCGCTTTCCTCAGGATGTGCTGGAATTGCAGGCGTTCCTCGCGCCGGCCGTGCCAGGCCAGACCATCCAGGCAGTGCCGGGGGTGGGCACCGAGGTGCCGCTCTGGATACTGGGTTCCAGCACGTTCGGCGCGCAAGTGGCAGCCGCCTATGGTCTGCCCTATGGCTTCGCTTCGCATTTCGCACCCACGGCGCTGGACATGGCGCTGGAGGTCTATCGCGCGCGTTTCAAGCCTTCGGCTCAGCAGGATAGACCGCACGCCATGGTGGGGATCAATATCATTGCGGCCGAGACGGATGAGGCTGCCCGCCGCCTGGCGACCACGCAGCAGATGTCGTTTGCCGATCTGTTTCGCGGTGCCCGCGGCTTGAGCCGCCCGCCCATAGACGACATCGAAACCTATTGGTCGCCTGCGGAAAAAATGCAGGCCATGAACATGCTGGCCTGTACCGTCGTGGGTTCGCCAGAGACGGTTCGTGCGGGCTTGCGCAGTTTCCTGCAGCGCACGCAGGCCGACGAACTGATGATCGTCTCCGACGTGTTTGATCCAGCGGCCAGGCAGCGTTCCTACCAGATCATTGCCGAGCAGGCTGCTGCGTTGTGAGACTTCCGCCCGGCTATGTGAAACCTGGTCGGTGACATGACCCCATGCCTGGCAACTTCATGACCATTGCGGGGTGCGCCTGCATCCACATGGCCAGAGCGGGGTGTCCTGCACGCAGAACGCCCCGCGATCATTAGTTGGCAGCGGTCTTGCTGCCATCCTTGTGCCAGGTGAAGACCTGGAACTCGAAGGCATTCAGGTCGCCTTGCTTGTTCCACGATACCTTGCCAATGG
>JBAZPE010000120.1:0-6620 GCA_041648375.1 Burkholderiaceae bacterium
AATCTTGTTGCCAACCTGACGCTTGGCGTAGTTCACCGTGATCTTGCGCTGGCCGCGCTCCACGAACACCACAAAAGCGGTGACCGCGATGGCCAGAGCCAGAATGAACAGCACCGACACCACGCCCATCGAACCGGAATTGACCAGTCCAAGCAAACCACCCATCGCCGAGGGCAAGCCCGCGACAATACCGGCAAAGATCAGGATGGAAATACCATTACCCAATCCGCGCTCGGTGATCTGCTCGCCCAGCCACATGACGAACATGGTGCCGGTGACAAGCGTAATGATCGTGGTGAAACGGAACACCAGACCTGGATCAATGACCAGACCAGGTTGCGATTCCAGCGCGATCGAAATGCCGACTGCCTGAACAAGGGCCAGCAATACCGTGCCGTAGCGCGTGTACTGCGTGATCTTGCGACGTCCCGCTTCACCTTCCTTCTTGATTGCCTCAAGGGAAGGCACCACGACCGACATCAACTGCATGATGATGGAAGCCGAGATATACGGCATGATCCCGAGGGCGAAGATCGAAAAACGCGACAGCGCGCCACCCGAGAACATGTTGAACAGGCCGAGAATGCCCCCTTCGTTCTGGCGGAACAAGTCCGCCAGCGCGTCCGGATTAATACCCGGGACAGGGATGTGCGTGCCCAGTCGATAAACGACCAGTGCAAGAATCAGGAAAACAAAACGGCGTTTCAGATCGCCGTAGCGGGGACCCGTCTTGCCCAGTGCCTGCGCATTAGCCACGCGTTACCTCACATTAGACGAACGAGCCGCCCGCAGCTTCCACAGCAGCGCGAGCGCCGGCGGTAGCAGTCAGACCCTTGAGGGTGACCTTGCGCGACAATTCGCCTGTCTTGATCACTTTGGCGTAGCGAACCTGCTGGCCAACCACACCAGCCTGCTTGAGCGCTTGCACATCGATTTCGTCGATGGGCAGTGCCTGCAGGTCCGACAAACGCACTTCTGCATAGAGGTGCTGACCGAGCGGGGTGAAACCGCGCTTGGGCAGACGACGTTGCAGAGGCATTTGACCGCCTTCGAAGCCGACTTTGTGGAAACCGCCCGAACGCGACTTCTGACCTTTGTGACCACGGCCGGCGGTTTTACCCAGACCCGAACCGATACCACGGCCGACGCGACGTTTGGCGTGTTTCGCACCAACTGCGGGCTGAATGGAATTCAGTTGAATATCAGACATCACTATTCCTTAGACTTCGGCAACGGTAACAAGGTAGGACACCTTGTTGACCATTCCGCGCACCTCAGGCGTATCGAGCAGCACTTTGCTGCTGTTGATACGGCCCAGGCCCAGACCACGAACGGTGTCGCGGTGGGATTGCTTGGTGCCGATGGTCGAACGCACAAGCGTTACCTTGATTTGTTTCTGAGCCATGACTTACCCCAGGATCTCTTCGACCGTCTTGCCGCGCTTAGCAGCAACATCGGACGGTGTCATGGAAGCGCGCAAACCATTGAGGGTCGCACGAACCATGTTGTAGGGATTGCTTGAGCCGAGGCTCTTGGCAACCACGTTACGCACGCCCATCACTTCGAAGATAGCGCGCATCGGGCCACCGGCAATCACGCCAGTACCTTCAGCTGCGGGCGAGATCAGCACTTTTGCAGCGCCGTGCTTGCCCACGACGGTGTGGTGCAGGGTGCCGTTCTTCAGAGCAACCTTGAACAGGCCGTTGCGGGCTTGTTCCATTGCTTTCTGAACCGACACCGGCACTTCACGCGCCTTGCCCTTGCCCATACCGATACGGCCATCGCCGTCGCCAACCACGGTCAGCGCAGCAAAGCTCATGGTGCGACCACCCTTGACCACTTTGCTGACGCGGTTGACCGCGATCATTTTCTCGCGAAGGCCGTCGTCGGGCTGCTCCGGAGCGTTTCGTCCTTGCATCTTAGCCATTTGACTACTCCTCGCTTAGAACTTCAGGCCGGCTTCACGCGCGGCATCGGCCAGCGCCTTGACGCGGCCATGGTAACGAAAGCCGGAGCGATCAAATGCAACCAGCTCGATGCCAGCAGCCTTGGCCTTCTCAGCAACACGCTTGCCAACGATCGAGGCTGCAGCGGTGTTGCCGCCCTTGCCTGTCTTGCCAGCGAGTTCAGTGCGCACTTCGGGTTCCAGCGTCGAAGCGCTGACCAACACCCGATCGCCTTCCGGGGCGATGATGTTTGCGTAAATGTGCAGGTTCGACCGGAAAATCGAGAGGCGATGAACGCCCAGCTCGCTGATCTTCCGACGGGTCGGAACCGCACGACGCAAACGGGAAAGTTTTTTGTCCATGATTCGTCCTATGTGCGGTTATTTCTTCTTGGTCTCTTTGATGATCACGCGCTCATCCGCATATCGCACGCCCTTGCCCTTGTAGGGTTCGGGTTCACGATAGGCGCGGATTTCCGCAGCCACCTGACCAACGACCTGCTTGTTCGAGCCCTTGAGAACGATCTCGGTCTGGGTGGGGCATTCAGCCTTCACACCAGCGGGGAGCTTGTGCAGCACGTCGTGGGAGAAACCAAGTTGAAGTTTCACCGCATCACCCTGGATCGAAGCGCGGTATCCCACGCCGACCAGGTTGAGCTTGCGTTCGAAACCCTTGCTCACGCCGGTGACCATATTGTTCACCAAAGCGCGCACGGTACCGGACATGGCCTTGGCTTCACGTGATTCGTCAGCTGCGACGAACGACAACTTGGAGCCTTCCTGACGGACATGAACGTGGCCGGTAAGGGCTTGTTCCAAGGTACCCAACGGGCCCTTGACGGAGATCTGACCCGAGGCGATGACAGCTTCAACGCCTTTGGGCAAGTCGACCGGATATTTAGCGATACGTGACATATGAATTTCTCCTTATGCCACGTAGCACAGTACTTCACCGCCAACACCGGTGGAGCGGGCCTTGCGGTCCGTCATCACACCACGTGAGGTGGAGATGATTGCCACGCCCAAGCCGTTCATGACGACGGGGATGCTGTGACGATCTTTGTACGTGCGCAAGCCAGGACGCGAAACGCGGTCAATGCGCTCGATCACCGGGCGGCCGGCATAGTACTTAAGAACAATTTCGAGCTCAGGTTTGGCTTTCTCGCCCTTGATTTCGAAACTGTCGATATAACCTTCATCTTTCAGCACAGCGGCGATAGCCACTTTCAGCTTGGAAGAAGGCATGGTCACCGAGACTTTGTCTACTTGCTGCGCATTGCGAATGCGAGTCAGCATATCGGCGATAGGGTCGCTCATGCTCATATTGGTTCTCCTACCAGCTGGCCTTGGTGATGCCGGGGATTTCGCCCTTCATCGCCATTTCACGCACTTTGTGGCGCGTCAGACCGAATTTGCTGTACACGCCGCGCGAGCGACCGGTCACAGCGCAACGGTTACGTTGACGCGTCGGATTGGCATTGCGAGGCAGCTGTTGCAGCGCCAGACGAGCCTGGTAACGTTCTTCGTCGGATTTCGATTGATCGTCGATCACGGCCTTGAGCGCAGCGCGCTTGGCAGCAAATTTTTCGACCAGCTTGGTCCGCTTGATATCACGATTGATGAGTGAAAGTTTTGCCACGTCATCGCCCCTTAGTTACGAAACGGGAAGCTGAAGGCCGTCAACAGCGCCTTGGCTTCTTCGTCGGTCTTTGCGGTGGTGGTAATGCTGATGTTCAGCCCACGCAACACATCGATCTTGTCGTATTCGATTTCGGGGAAAATGATCTGCTCTTTCACCCCGACGTTGTAGTTGCCGCGACCATCAAAGGCACGACCCGAAATACCGCGGAAGTCACGCACACGCGGCAGAGCCACGGCGACCAGACGATCCAGGAATTCGTACATCTTTTGACCACGCAGGGTCACCATGCAGCCGATCGGGTAGTCTTCACGAATCTTGAAGCCGGCGATAGCCTTACGGGTCTTGGTCACCACGGGACGTTGACCGGCAATCTTGGTCAGATCGGACACAGCGTGCTCGATGACCTTCTTGTCGGAAACGGCTTCCGAGACACCCATGTTCAGGGTGACCTTGGTGATACGGGGCACTTCCATGGCGCTCTTGTAGCCAAATTTGGCCACCAGGTCCTTGGAGACCTTGTCGCGATACAGTTCTTGCAAGCGGGACATGTTCTATCGCTCCTTAAGCCTTGGCGCCGACTTCGGCACCGTTGGAACGAAACACCCGAACCTGCTTACCGTCGACAGTCTTCACACCAACGCGATCGCCTTTGCCGGTCGCGGGATTGAAGAGCGCCACATTGGAAATGTGCAGGGGCATGGTCTTTTCGACGATGCCGCCCGGGTTGTTCGCCATCGGGTTGGGTTTGGTGTGCTTCTTGACGAGATTCACGCCTTCGACCAGAACGTGATCGGCATCCAAACGGGCCAGAACCACGCCACGGCGCTTTTTATCGCGACCGGTCAGAACGACGACTTCATCGCCTTTGCGAATGTTTTGCATCAGGAGCTCCTTACAGCACTTCCGGGGCCAGCGACACAATCTTCATGAACTTCTCGGAACGCAGTTCGCGCGTCACGGGTCCGAAGATGCGGGTGCCGATGGGCTCCAGCTTGGCGTTGAGCAACACGGCGGCATTGCCACCGAACTTGATGAGCGAACCGTCTTTACGACGCACGCCCTTGGCGGTACGAACGACGACAGCGTTGTAGATCTCGCCCTTTTTCACGCGGCCACGGGGGGCTGCGTCCTTGACGGTGACCTTGATGATGTCGCCGATCGAGGCATAACGGCGCTTGGAGCCGCCCAACACCTTGATGCACATCACGTGGCGCGCACCTGTGTTGTCAGCCACGTCGAGCCTGGTCTGCATTTGGATCATGATTTTTCCTATTCCAACTTAACCGAAACCCGTTCCAGCTCGAAAGCGAGCCGGATGACGCATTTCAGCCAGTTTTGGTCCCGTACGGGCCCAAATGGGCCCTAGGAGTGACTTGGTGTCGCTTGATGCTTCCCGTAGCTGCCGCAAATTTGCTGCGGCCATATACGAAAAGCCAAGTTAGCCATGCATTCTACGACAGATGGGGGTGCGTTGCAAGACCCTGATTCGAAAAGACAAGAAGGCGGTGTTGTCTTTTAGCGCCAGGGGCGCAATCAGAGCAGAGTGCAGCAGTCCTTACCCCCATCCCTGGCTGGCTCAGGAATTCGGCGAGGGACCGCATCGGCGACCTCCATGCGGAATGCCCTGTTGTGCATCGCCAGAACGTTCTGACCGATACAAAATGAGTCAAGCGGCGCGCCAGCTGGGTGAAGGCGGGAGCTGATATAACTTACCGCGTAAGGGTCGTAGTCATCGTATGCACCTACATTTCCGGCCTCGGACAGGGGAGTTTTGTAGCTGACGGGCGCCGATCGCGCTATCTGAAGGTCTCGGACAAAATTTGCCGACATCAAAGAGTCATCAGAACTCGAGGATGATGTCACGGATGAAGCTGACCGAATAGTCGCTTGACTCGGCGGGTTTCCCACATTCATTGTCTTCTCCTGATAATTGGTAAACCATGAGTCGATGCGTCCACTGGCACGAGCCTATCGTCGTCCGCGCTCCAGCGAAAGCCACCACCCCCTGCCTGCGTGCTAGATGTTTTTATCGGGGCCGAACCAGCCTGACCTGTCGAATGCCCTGATTTCAAGGATGAATAACGTCGCCACACCTTCTGGGCATATCGATTACGCGCCTCGTCGCGCCCGCTGCCGCCACCCGCGTTGTATGCACCCACTGCCATCCACGTGTACCCGTGCCTGGAGATCATGCCCGCTAGTATTGATGCACCCGTGTGTACCGATAGGCAGGGCTCATTCAGCAGACGGGTTGCATCGATGCCCAAGCTTTTAAGCCTGGGCAGATGCTGACTGTTGATCTGCATCAAACCGTAGTCGGTGCTCCCGTCTCGATTTCGATTCACCGCCCTCGGGTTCAGACTGGACTCCACCTCTGCGATCGCATAAAGCAATAGCGGATCGACCCGATAGCGCTGGCCAGCTGCCGCGAAGCATTGCATGGAGACCGGCGCACCGCCATGCGCCAGCGACGTGTGCTGGACAGACACGACTGGCGCACTGGCAAATGCAGTGGCTGAGAAGCCTGCCACTAAAACATACATCAGATTTCGAAGACGGGCGACCACTACTCCTCCTCTGATTGATCCACGCAAAGGGCAGCGGTCACCAAGCTTGTCAATTCGCCAAGGGTATGCGCCAGCCTGAGAACCTCAATTCCCAAATCCACTTGCAACCTGTCGTTGAGCACCATTCCCACGTCGATCAGATCGAGAGAATCCAGGAACAGATCTTCATCGAGACGCAACTCAGGCGACAGAGACTCAAGCGTCAGTCCGAGATGAGCGACCAACAGGTCACATACCTCTGCATAGACCCGTTGCCATTGCGCAGGATCGTGACCTGTCGAGTGGTGTGAGTGATGGTTTGTTGTTGTGCTCACGCCTTAGACGCTCCTGCGTGGTCTGCCGGACCGTTCATCGGCCGCATGTGGGAAACCTTCATGTCCCACTGCGCGCCTCGGTGCGAGGTAATGAGCGTCGCCGGAGGCGCTACGGTTGGCCAGGCCTTTCGCGGCCTTGCATTGGCTGTCGG
>JBAZPE010000121.1:0-6586 GCA_041648375.1 Burkholderiaceae bacterium
GCGTCACGCAACGGATGTTGCAACGCTATCGCGCCCTGTATTCGGCCACTGCCGAGGCGGGGTTCGGCGAGGTTTTTCTGTTCATCTCTGCGCAGCAGGTGTGGCAGGTCAGCATGGTCGGGTGTGTCATCGTGGGGGCTGCCGCGGTGGCGATGACCGGAAATCTGTACATCGCCGCGCTATCCGTCATCCTGTTCTTGCGCCTGCCACGATGGTTGATCGGACATCTTCGTGCACGTCGGTTGCGGCGGCTGGAGTCGCAACTGCCAGAGGCTTTGCGCACGATGGCCGGTGGGTTGCGTAGTGGCGCCAGTCTGGCCGTGGTGATGCGCCACATGACGGTTCACGTGGATGTGCCGCTGAATCAGGAGCTCGAGCTGATTCAGCGTGAGCAGCGAGTGGGTGTGACCTTTGTGGACGCCATGCAGCATATGGAGCAGCGACTGCAGTCCGAATCGGTCAGTCTGTTGTGCGCCAGTCTGCGCGTGGCTACGCACACCGGTGGCAATCTGAGCGAGACGCTCGATAGCGTCGCCCGCACGATTGAACGTCGCACACAAATGACCGAGCGGGTCAGGACCTTGACGGCCCAGGGCAGGTTGCAGGCCGTGATCGTTGGCGCCTTGCCGCCCGTGCTTCTGATCGCCCTGTCTGTCGTGGCGCCGCAGGACATGGCGCCGTTCTGGTACACGCACGAAGGGTGGGCGGTGCTTGCTGCATTGGCCGTGATGGAAACGGCGGGTTTTTTGATGATCTGGCGCATCGTGGACGTGGAGATCTGAATGTGGCAGGACGCACGATATGACGAATGACACCCTGATCCATCTGGTGGCAATAGGCGGCGCGGCGTGTTCTGTCACGGTGTTCAGCTGGCTTGCCATGCGGCGTGCCGTTGGCATGTTTGAGCAAGCGGCAGGCGATCGCGCCTCGGCGCCCTTCGGTCTGGAGCTGCCGTGTGAGCAGGCGGCGATGCCGATGCTGTGGCGCCTGTGCTGGCCTGCCATCATGCGCCTGGGCCGGGTCTTGGGATGGGCCATGCGAGCGCCCGCCGGTCGTCTTCGTGATGTGGCGCTGGATCGCGCAGGTTTGGCGCCAGGGATCGACGATACCCACATCATTGCGGCACGCTTGCTGTCAGCCGTGACGCTGCTTATTCTGATGCTGGGTTTCTTTCAGGCCTTCGGCATGGCGGTGTCCAGTGCATCCCTGCGCACGCCATTAGGGCAGGGCATGCTCGTTCTCGCAACGGTCGTGGGTCTGTGGCTGCCTGGCGCCTGGCTGCAGCGCCGTGCGCGCCGTCGCACGCAACTGATCGAGCGTGCCTTGCCGTTCCTGCTTGATCTCCTGGCCTTGTGCGTACAGGGCGGGCTGAGCTTGCAGGGTGCCATGCTGGAGTGTGTACGTTTCGGTCCGCGCGGGGTGCTGCGCGACGAAATCGCCAGTGTGCTGGCCGAGTTGCGCTCGGGCCAGTCGCGCGTCCAGGCCTTTGAGAGTCTGGCGCGACGCAGTGGTTCTCGCGCGGTACGTGCCAGTGTGTCAGCCATCCTGCAGGCCGAGGCGCTGGGGATCAGTCTGGGCAACCAGTTGAAGGAACAGGCGCAGGCACAAAGCACAGCCCGCTTTGATCAGGCCGAGCGTAAAGCGCTGAAGGCACCTGTCAAACTGCTGCTACCCCTGATGCTCTTTATCTTTCCCTGCACGTTCATCGTCATCGGGTTCCCGATATTCATATCCTTGCGGGAGGCGCTGCCATGACGGTCGGGCGCTGCCGGCCACGCGTGGTCTTCTTTCAGACGCCAGTGGCCAGAATGCGTGGGTTGAGGGGGCGCAAACGCCTGGGGCCGTCTCTGGGCGTGTGTCTGCTGCCTTGTCGGGCGATCCATACGTTCGGGATGCGGTTTCCGCTGGAGGTGGCGTTCCTGGATAGGCAGGGGCAGGTTTTGAAGCGGGTGTCCGCAATGCCCGCAAACCGCATCGCATGGTGCAGACTCGCGTATGCGGTCGTGGAGATGGATGCTCGTCATCAGCACCCGCACCCGCACCAGCACCAACATCCGTGCTTGACCGAGGTGATTGTCGCGGCGGCTGCACCCTACGTGTCGGCGCGGGCCTCAGCGGTCGTCTCGATTCGATTGATCGTTGCCCGGTTGCTCCGTCGCGTCACCTCGACCGGGTTGAGCCGGCTGATGGGGTTGGCCTGCATGTTCCACGCGATCGCCCGCCTCGTGTGCAACCGGTGTCGGATGGTCGTGAACGGGTTGGTACGGCCGGTTCTCGATGTCGAATACCGACACATAGGTCGGGTAGAAGCTGCAGTACAGCGCACCGCATGCCGCCATGTTGAAGGGCATTTTCAGTATTTCGGTGAAACCGACCGACAGGCCCAGCCACACCAGGATGCCAGCAGCAACGTCAATGGCCATGAACACACCGAACCATGTCAGTCCATACACCAGGAACGGCCACTTGTTGCGCCAGCATGCAATGGCGGAAAAGAACAGCGCCTGTCCAAGCTTGATGTGGTGCCAGGCCACCAGTACCGGGGCATGCCAGAACACCGCTGCAATCACCACGTACAGGAGGGTGAATATTGCCAGCGCCGGGCCCACCGCCTCGAAGAACGGCATGACTTCCTGCGTGGCCTGCATCAGCTGCATGGCCTGGGCGATATCGCGCGCGAACGGCATGAAGGCAATCATGCCCGCCAGCAGCGACACGCCGCCATACAACATGCCCATCACCACCAGTCGTCGCACCATGCCCGGTTGGCGCAGTGGTTTGAACCACATCGAGGGCAGCATCACGCGGTCGGCGGCAATGTGCTTGCACGCAGAAAGCGTCAGCACGGTGATGACCGGCATGACCGAAATGAAGAACAGCGGGCCGATGGGTGCGGTGATCGCTGCCAGCGACACAAACAACATGATGCCCATTGCCCACATGAAGACGGCAAGGGGTTGTTTGGCGAACAGCATGAACCCGTCACGGGTCCAATGCCATCCGGCGGTAGCGGGTAGGGTCGCGGCTTGCATAGGCTCTGTAAAAACGGGTGACTGATGAATACGCCAATTATGGCAGGGTCGGGATCGGAAGCGCGCGGCGCGCAGTCAATACGCGCTCGAAATGCCTTGGATCGTGGGGCTTTAGCGTCTGCGCGGCGCGTGGCAGGTGGAAGTCGAAGAGCCGGGAGAGCCAGAAACGCAGGGCAGCGCCTCGCAGCATCGCCGGCCAATGCGTGAGTTCCGCATCGGTAAAGGGGCGCACTTCAGCATAGGCCTGCAGCCAGGCCGTCACTTTTTCGCCATCGAACACGCCGGTGTCGCGGTCGATGCACCAGTCGTTCACGCTGACGGCCACGTCGAAAAGCCAGGTGTCGGTGCCCGCGAAATAGAAGTCGATGATGCCGCCCATCTGCGGCATGTCGTGCGTGCCGGCAAACAGTACATTGTCACGGAACATGTCGCAGTGCGACGGGCCGACGGGCAGCAGTTTGTAGGCGGGAGACGTGAACATCTGGCGCTGTTCGGCCAGCGTCTCATTCAGCATTTCTGCTTGCGCATCGGTCAGGAACGGCAGCACGGTCGGGGCGGTAGCTTCCCACCACGGCAGGCTGCGCAGGTTGGGCTGGTGCATCTCGAAATCCTGCGCGGCCAGATGTGCCCGCGCCAGGGTCCGGCCCGCCAATGCGCAATGCAAAGGCGAGGGCGTGGCTTCGTAACCGCCCGGCAGCCGGCTGACGATCGCACACGGCTTGTCATGAAAGCGCGTCAAGCGGGTGCCGTCGCGCAGCGTCTGGGGCTGAGGAACCGGAATACCCCGCTGAGCCAGCAGGTGCATAAGTTCAATGTAGAACGGCAGTTGTTCCTGAGTCAGCACTTCGAACAGCGTCAGGACGTATTCGCCCTGGGTCGTCGCCAGAAAGTAGTTCGTGTTTTCGATGCCGGCTGTGATGCCGCGCAGGGACACCAGCTCTCCCAGATCGTAGCGCGCGAGCAGTGTGCGGGCGTCGTCATCGGTAACGGTCGTAAATACAGCCATGGTCCCAGTAGTCCTGAACAGAAGAGGCGGCGCGCACCCCTGCGGGCCCCAAGGGCCGTATTCTAACTGGCCGGGCGGCCTCGGCCAGCAGGCCGGTGGTTTATAGTTGTCATCCCACCCCCGTTTTGCGCCCCACGCTTTGACTATGCAAGATAAGTCGTTGATTTCCTCCGACTGGCGACTTTGTGTCGCACCTATGATCGACGTCACTGATCGCCATTGCCGGTTCTTTCACCGCCTGCTGGCGCCACGTGCACGTCTGTACACGGAGATGATCACCACCAACGCGCTGGTGCATGGCAACGTGCAGCGCCATCTCGATTTCGATACCTCCGAACACCCCGTCGCCCTGCAACTGGGCGGAAGTGAACCGGAAGCGCTGGCCCATGCCGCCCGACTGGGCGAGCAATGGGGCTATGACGAGATCAATCTGAACTGCGGCTGTCCGTCAGAGCGCGTGCAGAAGGGCGCCTTTGGCGCGTGCCTGATGGCCGAACCGGCGCTGGTGGCAGATGGCATGAAAGCCATGCAGGATGCCGTCAGCATCCCTGTCACCGTGAAGCATCGGCTGGGGCTGGACTACGACGATCAATACAGTTTCGTGCGTGATTTCGTGGGCGCGATTTACGACACCGGATGCCGAGTGTTCATCGTGCACGCCCGCAACGCGGTACTCAAGGGCCTGTCGCCGAAGGACAATCGCGACATTCCGCCCTTGCGTTACGGCGCGGTGCACCAGCTCAAGGCCGATTTTCCGGACGCCACCATCGTCATCAATGGTGGGCTGACCGGTGCGCAAGATTCCATGGCAGCACTGGAAGGTCTGGATGGCGTCATGCTTGGCAGAGCCGCCTGGCATACCCCGCGTGTGCTGTCTGACATCAGTATCCGGCTGTGGCCGCAGGTGCGCCTGGCTTCCAATGCGCAAGTCGTCGACATCATGACAGACTATGCCCGCCAGCAGATGGCGCAGGGCGTGCCGCTGCGTATGCTGATGCGTCCTTTGCTGGGTCTGGTGCATGGCCAGGCGGGCGCCCGGCGCTGGCGACGCATGCTGTCCGATCCGGCCCGACTGGCGCCGAACGATGTTGGCCTGCTTTACGAAGCCTGGCGCTCGCTGGACACGCCAGGCCTATTGGAAGACGCCGCCTGATATTCATTCGTTGCGGCCTGCACTTCTACTATCCAGAAAGCAGGTCGCACAGCGCCCGCCAGCTTAGACGCCCGGTGTGGCAGTGGGTTCGGCCTGATCGTTGGGCCAATCGCGGATGTAGGCCTTGAGCATGTTGTTCTCAAACTTCTGCGCAGCCACAATGGCCTGCGCCATGTCGTAGAACGAAATCACGCCCATCAGCGTCGGGCCATCCATCACAGGGATGTAGCGCGCATGCTTTTCCAGCATCAGTCGCTGTACTTCATCGGCGCTGGTGTTGGGCGTGACGCTCACCGGCGCATCATCCATAATGCCGCGCACCGTCGTTTCACCCACGGCACCATCACTGGTTTTCAAGTGGCGAATGATTTCACGGAAGGTCAGCATGCCGGCCAGCATGCCCGATTCCATCACCACCAGTGAGCCGATGTCCTGCTCGCTCATGATGTCGATGGCTTGGGTGACCGCCATGTCGGGCGTGGCGGTGTAAAGGGTGTCCCCTTTGACACGAAGAATTTCACTGACTTTCAACATGGGATGTCTCCATTAGCCGGGTCGCGTACGTTCAGCGCTCTCGCAGGCGGTGAGAGGAGCAGAGTGCTCGTTTGCGCTATTGTGCCCGCCTTTTGGGCTCTCCTGCCACAATTGCGCGAGTGTGAGGTCGCTTTTGCCTTCGGCAATGGCCTGCACCACCGCAAGCGCGGAAGGGTCTTCGCGCAGTCTGGCCTGCTGGCGATCCAGCAGGAATCGATCGAAAAGCGGCGTCAACGGCGTCGTGCCGGACTGACAGGCGAGAATCCAGCGATTGTCCTGCGTGCGGGCCACATAGCCGATGTCGGCCAGCGACTCCAGGACGGTATTGAGTTCATCGAAATGCAGACGCAGATGTGCGGCCAGATGCGTGGCGCTGCGATCGGGCGGGTTGCCGCTTTGTGCCAGATACAGCAGGCGCAACACCCCGATCGCATCGATCAGCGGCGCGCCGGGTTCACGATGGGTTTCCCAGCGCCCCAGCCTGATCAGCGGCAGGCTGGCCGCGGTGACGGCACCCATCAGGATCGCCAGCCACGACAGATAGATCCACAGCAGGAAGATGGGCAGCGTGGCGAACGCCCCGTAGATGACGGTGTAAGTGGGGAATTGCGTCAGATAGTAGGCAAAGCCTTGCTTCATCAGTTCCAGCACCAGGGCGGCGCCAAAACCGCCCAACGCTGCGTCACGCCACAGCACGCGCCGGTTGGGCACGACCACGAACAGGCCGGTGAACCCCAGCCCCGTCACGAAAAAGGGCAAAAAGGAAATCAGCAGCCCGAGCGGCCCTGGAATATCGCCCACCAGGCCGAGTGATTCTCGCGCCAGATAAGACGTCGCCCACAGGCTGGCGCCGGTCACCAC
>JBAZPE010000122.1:0-6548 GCA_041648375.1 Burkholderiaceae bacterium
CGCAAGCACTGGCCAAGAGCGGACGTGCATTGGAATTCCTCAAGGACCAGTATCGCCACTGCAAAACCATCATGGCGATCGGTACGGGTCGTGAGGTGATCGATGCGGCCCACTTGCCCGATACATTGCCCGATGGTGCTGCAGACCCGGGGTTGATCACTGCCAAGGCAGGCAAGGGCAAGGACTGGATCGAATCGTTCGTGAAAGCGGTGGGCGCGCATCGCCATCCTTCGCGCGAAACCGATCCGCCTCGCGTGTAATCCTCCATCGGTCGCCTGCTTGGCCGTGACGTCAGGTTGCGGCGAAGCAGGTCGCCGATCGTCCCCCCACCTTGGCGCGATAAAGCGCTTCATCCGCCCGTGCAATCAGCGTGTCGAAATCGGTGCCGTGCTCAGGCGCCATCGCGATGCCCACGGTTACGCCCAGGCTGGGCAGCGTGTGCGTGTGCTCGAAGGGCTGTGCCACTGCGTCGATGACACGATTGGCCAGCGCTTGCGCGCCAGCCGGCGACATGTCCAGCATAAGCAGGACAAACTCGTCACCACCCACTCTCGCCGCGACGCCCTGATCGACCACGAGGGTAGACAAACGCGCGGCGAGCGTCTTGAGCAGCATATCGCCCGTCGGGTGGCCGAACGTATCGTTGATACGCTTGAATCCCACCAGATCCAGATAAAGCAATGCGCAAGGTGTGCTCGCGTGGACGCCACAATACCGATCGATGGCTGCACTAAGCCCTGCCCTGTTGAGCAGCCCCGTCAACACATCGTGTTGCGCGCGACGCTCATTGTCGCGCTCGGCACGCATGGTGGTGACCAGCATGCTGTTGAGCTTGGTCGCCGCCACGCTCATGCTGTAGAGGTAAAACGGTACCTGAATTAACGCGACGAGGAAGATGGGCTCCTTCGCGAAAAGTGATGCAAACGCAATCGGCGACATGCTCAGAAACATCATCGTGGCGGCCAGCCGAGGCGCACCGAAGTTGCGAAAGCAGATCCCCCCCGCCATCGCTGCCGTGGACAGGCAGGACAGCGCCGCAATGGTCCAGTCACCGCTGACCAGGCTGATGCCCGCACCATAGCCCACACTGGCCGCCCACAGCATCGCAAGCAGAATGTACAGATCGGTATACGTATTTTTGCCGTGCGCCGCCGCGTGCAAGGCATGTTTGAGCACGAGCACCCGGGTCAAGCCCAGTACCAGTTCCATCACGAGCCAGGCGATGAACCAGGGCGTGGGATTGCGCACAGCGGCCACGGCCGCGATGCCTATGGTGTTCACCACCCCGCCCACGAAGATGGGTAGCGTGCCGAACAGACTGGCTACCAATGCATGCCGGATATCTGCAGGGACGTTTTTCCCGCTATCCAGCAGCCAGCGCACGAAGCGCCACTTGGGCGCAGAATAGATTCGCTTGCTATCCACGGTATGGTCTCATAATGCTCGGAATTATCGCCCAAAAGCGACAAGACACAAGCATATGTATGCAATTCATGCAGAATATGCGGCATGGCGTTTGCTCAAATTCTCAGGGCCACCCATCTTCGCAGGTGCGCCACCAAGGAGAGAGTCATGTCGGGACACGATCAAAAAGACGACGCCACCCACGGCGCCCAGACCAGACCCAACGCACCCGAGCCGGGCTCGCCGCTACAGCCAGGCGCTGACGGCAACCCGCAGGCCATGCCGGTGGCCAAGCCGGATGCCGTCATGCCCGAACGCCAGCCCGTCACGCCGTCAAAGGATCATCCGGCTGATTCAAAATCTGCTGCAGCCGGTGAGACGCCACACGTGACGCCTGCCAGCGGCAACGAGGACCCCGGTGCCGAGGTCGAGGATTTGCCCCCGTCAGCCGCGCGTGCCCAGCGATGAGCTGACAAACGAGCCTGCGACCAATTTACGCAGCGTTTCGGAGGCCGCCGCCTGGGCGGCCGCTTCCGTTTCGTACAAGGCTACAGATGTGACCGGGGCGCCTACGAGCTGCCCGGTGTCCACGTCGCGGTTGACGATGCGCCAGGTGTAGGTACCGGGATTTTCCTGCACCGTCTCGATGTGAAATCGGCGCTTATTCTGAAGCTCGGACATGGTGGTCTCCTGCGTCTTTTTGGGTGACACACCAATGTGCGTCATGTGGGTCCGGCGAGGATGCAATCGATGTGCCCAAGGCATTCCGTCCGCAACTGTCTGCCACGGCGGTCGCCCCCCTGCCCCTGTGGCACAATGCGGCCCCATGAAATACGCCGTATGCTTTTCGCTTGTCTTCGCTGCATGTTCAGCGCATCCCAACACCCTGGTTTCACATCCCGACGAAGTAGGACCGCGCAACTTCACCCGTGCGAAACAAGTCCTGCCTCGTGTCTACGCTGGCCGAGAAATCGACTTTTATTGCGCCTGCCCGTATCAGGGCAAGACAATGAATCTTCAGGCCTGCGGCGTCACACCGCGCAAGCAGGCACAGCGGGCCGAGCGTCTGGAATGGGAACATGTGGTGGCCGCATGGGCCATCGGTCACCAGCGTCAGTGCTGGCAGACAAAAATAGACGGCAAACTCGGTGGCCGCCGTCATTGCACCCGGACCGACCCGGAGTTCGTGCGGGCCGAAGGCGACCTGGTCAATCTCGTGCCGGCAGTGGGCGAGATCAACGGCGATCGCAGCAACTACGGCTTCAGTGCCTGGACCCAAACGCCTGCGCCAATGTATGGTCAATGCCAGACCGTGGTCGATTTCAAGCAGCGTGCGATACAACCTCGACCAGCGGTGCGCGGCGAAATTGCGCGTATCCAGTTCTACATGGCCGATACCTATCAGCTCAGGCTGTCCAGGCAGGACGTCCGACTTTTCTGCGCGTGGGCAAAGCAGTTCCCCGTGTCCGAATGGGAACGCGTTCGGGATAAGCGCATCACTGCCTTGCAAGGCTCCGGCAACCCCTATGTGCAGCAACCCGCGGTTATGGCGAGGCGATGTCCGTCGTAGATCGACCCAGTGCCGGAACCCGCTTCACCAATAGCGCCGCGAACGCTTGCAGATCCGTACACACCGCGACACAGCGCTCGGCTGTCTGAGCGTCGGGTGCATTCATATCGGGCACCATATAGGTAGACATCCCTGCGCGGCAGGCCGCAAGCACACCTGCAGCAGAATCCTCAACCGCTACACAATGGACGGGATCCACGCCCAGGCTGGCGGCGGCACGCAGGTAGACCTCAGGATCAGGCTTGGCCTGGACCACGTCGTCCACCGTCACGACTGTTTCGAAACGGTCGCGAATGCCCGCAATGGTCAGGTGCTGCTCAGCTGCGACACGTGAGGACGAGGTGGCAATAGCCATCGGAAAATCGGCACTGGCCAGCAGGTCGAGCAGTTCGAGGGTGCCGGGTTTCAGGGCAATGCCTGCCTGCACGCGCGCGGCACGCTTGACCTTGAATTGCGCATGGTACTGCTCAAGGGGAAAGGTGGGCCCGAAGTGATTCATCAGAACGGCGTCGCACTTGGCGCTGGACAAACCCACCATGGCGTGAATCAGTTCGAATTGATCGGGCCAGCCCAGATCGGCAAGCGTCTGAAGCGTGCAGGCCTTGTAGACACTTTCGGTATCCAGCAGGGTTCCATCCATATCCAGAATCACGGCATGTACTGCGGGCAAAGTCTTATCGTGCAAAGTCATCATGTTCGAGCGAGGGCTATCCGAATGTATAGAGGCTGTCAGATTAGCATCGTAACGGGCCGGGTCTGTTACAGATCGATCGCGCTGCGGGTCGCACACCACCCGGTTCGCCATTCTTGATTCGCGACCGGCAGCCCCGGCCCGGCTATAGGCTTTACACGACACTTACGCTGGCGATATTGCCCAGTTGAGTGAAACTGCGTTACGTGCTGCCGATTTTGCAGTACAACTGCGCACTGTCAGTACCCATCACGCAAGGAACACTATGTCGACCATTCAAGAAGAACGCATCAAGGAAATCGAGCAACGCCAGGTCCAGGCTCAAACCAGCTATGACCGCGCACGTGCCGAAGGCCACGACGGCGCCTCCGAGCACTACAAGAACCGGCTCAGCGAGCTGGCCGGTGATCTGGTCCGCGCCCGCAGCGCCTGACCCTATTCGGTGCCGAGCGAGGCCACTGCCGCATTCATCTCGGCTTCAGTGGGTGGCTCGCTGCCCGGCAACGGGCCTGCCTGTTCGGTGCGGCGCGCTGTAAACGGGCGCGATGTGCCGGTGGGCTGATCGGCGCCGGTCTTCAAGCCGGCCGCGGGCGTGATGTCGCCGCGCATCACATCACCGTCGATCACGGCCCGCACAATCTGCCGGTTCCCCTGAAGATCTGTAAAGCCGTAACGCAGGTGCTTGCCAGTCAGCACGGCGGCGTTCACCGACGTCTGCACCTTGCCCAGTGCCAGCACGCCCTCTACCCGTTGAAACCGTTGGGTCAGCGTCAGTTCCTGCTGACCTTGCGCCGTTTCCATACGCCAGGTGCCGTGCACATTGGCGGGCACGATCCAAAGGTATCCGGGCCGATTCTCGACCTCTGTGGTCTCGTCTGGTGCCCATGTGCCCATATCGAACCAGTGTGTGACGATGCGCGTGCCCGGCCTCATGGCCAGCAACGTGGGGCGCAGTTTCAGGTTCAGCTGTGGCAGCAAATACATGGCCACCACGTCGGCATCCGAAAAATCCGTCTTGAAAATATCGCCCTGCACGAAGCGGGCTTGATCGCTCACACCCGCGCTGGCCGCCTGCGCCTGCGCAACCTGCACCAGGCGCGGGTCGAACTCCACGCCGCGCGCCATCGCACCGAAATCTCGCGCGGCTGCAATCACGATCTTGCCATCGCCTGCGCCCAGGTCTACCAAGCGATCTGTGGGCGCAAGCTGCGCCATCTGAAGCAGTCGCGTGACCAGTGCATCCGGCGTGGGCAACCACATCACATCCTTGCCGGCCTGCCCCAGTTTGGGCGTGAAGGCCGCAGCCTGACTGTTGGCCGAGAACGCAACGAGTGCGCCGGCCACAAGCAATGACGTGCAGAAACGTGAGGCGTGTAGCGGCATAAGGCGGGCCATTTCTCTTTGATCGAAAAATCTTGCAGCGTGGGCGCAACCGGATACCGGTTCCGCATAGAGGCATCGATCATAGCAAGTGCGCCGCGGTATGATCACACTCTCTCATTGGCCACGTCTGCCGCGTGCCGCCTCGCCGATCGCCGTCATGAAAAACGATAGAAGCCGCACACTCGTCTATTCCACCGATCCTGCCGTGCGCCTGGCCGCACAAACACCGGCGCCCGAACCCGAGATCCGACCCAGTGGACCCACCACCGTTCGACTCTCATACGAAACCAAAGGGCGCAAGGGCAAAGGCGCAACCCTGCTCAGAGATGCGCCGCTCACACAGGCCGAACTCATGCTGCTGGGCAAGACGCTGCGTCAGGCCTGTGGCTCGGGAGGTACCGTCAAGGATGGCGTGATCGAAATCCAGGGCGATCATCGCGAGCGCATCACCGCGGCGCTGCAAGCCAGGCAGTGGATCATCAAGCGCGTGGGTGGCTAACGCCTAAGGCGCGCGGCGCAGGGTCGACAACAGCCGTCTAAGACGATCGGTCTGATCCATCATCTGATGCAGCAGCCAGTAGGCACCCTGCAACTCGGTTGGCACACTTGCCGGATCAGTGACGGGACGCGCGGCACGCAACGCATCGGCAGTGACCATCACCACCGATGTCGGTGCATCCCGGCGCAGTACCTTGGCAATGCCTAGTAAGGTTCTGCGCATGTACTGCCCTTCGGCGTCAAACGCATTGAGCAGCACGGCAGAACCGGGCTGTCCGATCTGACCCACCGGCGCAGACGAAAGCATCTCCAGCGCACTGAGCATCGACCGGTGGAGATCCTGAATCTCTTCCAGCCGGGCCTGGGGCACATTCATTTCCTTCGCCACCGAGGGCAGAAGATTGCGCAAACTGATCGAGCGGCGGCTTAGCGCAGCAAATAAGGTATTGCGCTCTGCGACCGACAGCACGTCACCGACCAGCACCCGCTTGATCAAGCGTTCGCAGCGTCGCAGATTCATCGCCAACCCGAAGCGCCAGGCATAGGACGCATGCAGCGGAAGGGCGAAGGAGAACACTAGCGCCACCACGATGCCAACCAGCACATTGGCGGCGCGCCAGGTCCCGGTTTCCATCGAGTTGTCGCCATGGCCGGCAACAATGATGATGGTGATCGCGGTCAGCAAGGCCACGTAACCGGCTCGACCGATCGCATAATAGGCGCATACCCCTGCTGACAACGCCAGCAATGTGTAGGTGATTACTGCAGAACCGAACAAGGCGTGGATGATGATGAAGAGCAATCCGCAGGCTGCACCGATGACGGTACCCACTGCACGCTCCGTCGCCTTTTTTCGAATGTTCCCGTGATGCTGGATCCCCCCGATCACGATCAGCATCGATACCGAGGCCCAATCGCCGTGCGGCATGTTCAGGCCACTGGTGACCAGGATGGTGGTCAACATCGCCAAGGCCACTCTCAGCGCATGCAGGCCCTGTGCAT
>JBAZPE010000123.1:0-6536 GCA_041648375.1 Burkholderiaceae bacterium
CACCCTGCCCGCCTACGGCCATGTGCCCATGATTCTGGGACCCGATGGTGAAAAACTGTCCAAACGCCATGGAGCGGTCAATGTCATGGCCTATGACGACCAGGGCTACCTGCCCGAGGCGATGGTGAACTATCTCGCGCGCCTGGGCTTCAGCCACGGTGACGAGGAACTGTTCACGCGCGAACAGCTGGTGCAATGGTTCGACACGCGCAACCTCAGCAAATCAGCCTCGCAATGGGATCCGAAAAAGCTGAACTGGGTCAATGCCCACTACATCAAGCAGATGGATGACGCTGAACTGGCCGAACGCGTGGCGCCCCGTGTCACACGCCTGGGCGGCAACGTATCGTCTGTCGATTTCCCGGCTGTTTTGGGTCTGTTGAAGGATCGGGCAGAAACACTGGAGCAACTGGCCCACAGCGCCATGTTGTTCTGCGGCCCCAAAAAGGAAGCCGACGCCGAACTGGTCGCTCAGCATTTCACGCCAGCCGCCCGTGCGGCCCTGGCCGACTTTGCCAGTCAGGCCGCCGGTACCGAATGGAACCGGGAATCGATCTCGGCACTGATCAAGGCCGTTCTGGCCCAGCACGGCATGAAAATGCCTCAACTGGCCATCCCGCTGCGTGTCGCGGTGGCCGGTCAGACGCAGACGCCCGCCATCGATGCGTTTCTCACGCTGCTGGGCAAAGAAACGGTCATCAGCCGCATCAACGCCATCTGATGTCGGTCGCCGCCGCGCCCCCGCGCGGCGGTCTGGAACACCGGCACGGACCTGCGCATCAGCGGCAGGTAACGGGCGACCCTCGCTTCAGCGATCGGGCATGCGGTAGCCGTCAGGCATCTTCTTGGCGGTAATGGTCTGCCCGCCCTTCTGCACTTCACGAATCACCATGCGGGAGGCGTCGACCTTCTCCACCCGATAGGTGTTCTTGTAGATCGGATCGGTAGCGTCCACCTCATCGCCATTGGATTTCAGCGTCTGCAAGGTGTAGATGCCGTCGGTAAACGTCCAGCATCCAGTTTCACGCAGGCCAGGACGCATTTTCTTGCCGATTTTCAACTGGGTCTCATAGCCCATGGTGCCATCGGCACGCAGCCGGGTCAGGGTTTGCAGATGACCGCTCACCCCCTTGGGCGTGGAGACGGCATACCAATTCCCGATCAGCGGGCTGCCTGTCTGCGGCTGACATGCCACCACCTGCGAGGCGGGCGCATTGGCACCTGCCTGTGCCACTGGCGGCTTGGAGCCTCCCGGACGGGCGGAACACGCCGCCAATAATGCCAGGGCGGCAACCGCCGATCCCCGTAATGCTTTACCGCCTAAACCTGACACAAACATGATCTTTCTCGTTGACGATTTTTCTATATGCAGACCTGACGGTCCTGCCGCCACTCTACGGGGGATGAGAAGGCTCGCGCAATGACTGTCATGGGGCCAGTGCAAAGACACAACACATCATTGAACGCAACTCAGCAGTAGCGCGGTAAGCCGGTTTTCGGCTAGGATGCCCGCCTTTTCAATCAAATGAGCAGTCACTACGCCAGACAGGCCGACAAAACGCCACACCAACATATATTGCTAAAAAACAACCCAATATTGCGACACATTTAGTCGCAAAAACAGTTGTCGATCGTGCTTGCCCCTGGCGAGCAGGCTCACTAGAATTGGTGTCAACGCGCAGGGTGATACACTATATATAGTGGTTTCTTGCCTCTGACGCCCTATTGAAGTCACGCATCAAGACTACCCGGCCCGGCGCCCAAACAGCGCATGAGCGGCCAGGCAAGCGCATCACCCCTTTTCAGTGCGCGTTGCGACCCGATCGCAACGACTCGTCATTCAAGCATTTACACAGGAGCTTCCATGCAGACGACCTCCGCCACCACGACGCGGCCGGCAACCGTTGCGCCGCAGTCGCAACCCGACGCCCCCGCCACTCAGGGCCAATGGACCAGCTACAACATCATCCGCCGCAACGGCTCGGTGGTGGGGTTCGAGCCCAATAAGATCGCCATCGCCCTGACCAAAGCCTTTCTGGCCGTCAACGGCGGCCAGGGTGCGGCTTCGGCGCGCGTGCGCCAGCTCGTGGAAAACCTGACCACCCAGGCCGTCAGCGCGCTGGTGCGCAATCGCCCCTCGGGCGGCACCTTCCATATCGAAGACATCCAGGATCAGGTCGAACTCGCCCTGATGCGCTCGGGCGAGCATGACGTCGCACGCGCCTACGTGCTGTATCGCGAAAAGCGCAGCCAGGAACGCCAGGCCTCGCACGCCAGCCAGCCCGCGGCCCAGCCCCAGGAATTCGGTCTGAACGTGACCGATAACGGCATCAAGCGCCCGCTGAATCTGACCGAATTGCGTGGCACGATCGAAGCCGCAGGTGTGGGCCTGGCCGGTCTGATCGACACCGACACCATCCTGCGCGAGACCGTCAAGAACCTGTATGACGGCATCCCGGTCGACGAGGTCTTCAAATCCGCCATTCTCTCGGCACGTTCGCTGGTCGAGAAAGACCCGGCCTACAGCCAGGTCACCGCACGTCTGCTGTTGCACACGATCCGCAAGGAAGTGCTGGGCGAAGAAGTGGCACAGGGCGACATGGCGACACGCTATGCCGCGTATTTCCCCACGTTCATCGCAAACGGCATCGAACAGGGCCTGCTCTCGCCCGAATTGGCCAAGTACGACCTGGCACGCATCAGCCAGGCACTGAACGCCAACCGCGACCTGCAGTTCGGCTATCTCGGCCTGCAAACGCTGTATGACCGCTACTTCCTGCACGTGCGTGGCACGCGCATCGAATTGCCCCAGGTTTTCTTCATGCGCGTGGCCATGGGTCTGGCGCTGCGTGAAACCAATCGCGAAGCGCGTGCCATCGAGTTCTACGAGATTCTGTCTTCGTTCGACTTCATGAGCTCGACGCCGACGCTGTTCAACTCCGGCACCCTGCACTCGCAGTTGTCGTCGTGCTATCTGACGACCGTGGCCGACAATCTTGAGGGCATCTACGACGCCATCAAGGAAAACGCACTGCTGGCCAAGTATGCCGGCGGTCTGGGCAACGACTGGACGCCGGTGCGTGCATTGCGCAGTCACATCAAGGGCACCAACGGCGAAAGCCAGGGTGTAGTGCCGTTCCTGAAAGTCGTCAACGACACGGCTGTGGCCGTGAACCAGGGTGGCAAGCGCAAGGGTGCCGTGTGCACCTATCTCGAGACATGGCACCTGGATATTGAAGAATTCCTGGAGCTGCGCAAGAACACGGGCGATGAGCGCCGTCGCACGCACGACATGAACACCGCGAACTGGATTCCCGACCTGTTCATGAAGCGCGTGATCGAAGGTGGCGAATGGACGCTGTTCTCGCCCTCGGACACGCCTGATCTGCATGACAAATATGGTCGTGCGTTCGAAACCGCCTACCTCGGTTATGAAGCAAAGGCGGCAAGCGGCGAACTGACGCTGTTCAAAAAGATGCCGGCGTTGCAACTGTGGCGCAAGATGCTGTCGATGCTGTTTGAAACCGGTCATCCCTGGATCACGTTCAAGGACCCTTGCAACATCCGCTCGCCGCAGCAACACGTCGGTGTCGTCCACAGCTCGAACCTGTGCACGGAAATCACGTTGAACACCAACGAGTCGGAAATCGCCGTGTGCAACCTGGGGTCGGTCAACCTGGTCGCCCACATGAAGCCTACGGCCGAAGGCGGCTTCGAGCTGGATCACGCGAAGATCGAGCGCACGGTGAACACCGCCATGCGCATGCTGGATAACGTGATCGACATCAACTATTACGCTGTCGAGAAGGCTGCCAATTCGAACAAGCGTCACCGTCCGGTGGGTCTGGGCATCATGGGGTTCCAGGACTGCCTGCAAATGATGCGCGTGCCCTATGCGTCAGACGATGCCGCGGCATTTGCCGACCGCTCGATGGAAGCCGTGTGCTATTACGCTTACCTGGCCTCCAGCAAGCTCGCTGGCGAACGCGGTCGCTATGAGTCGTTCCCCGGTTCGCTGTGGGATCGTGGCATTCTGCCCCAGGACACCCTGGCACTGCTGCGCGAAGAGCGCGGCGGCTATGTGGACGTGGACGAGTCGGCGACGCTGGATTGGTCGGTGCTGCGTGAAAGCATCAAAGCCAACGGCATGCGCAACTCCAACTGCGTCGCCATTGCACCGACGGCCACGATTTCCAATATTATCGGCGTGTCGGCGTGCATCGAACCCACGTTCCAGAACCTGTATGTGAAATCGAACCTGTCGGGCGAATTCACGGTCGTCAACGAGTATCTCGTTCGCGATCTGAAGAAGCTCGGCCTGTGGGACGAGGTCATGGTTGCTGATCTGAAGTATTTCGACGGCAGCCTGGCCAGCATCGATCGTGTTCCGGCCTCCCTGCGCGAGCTGTATGCGACCGCATTCGAAGTCGAACCGAAATGGCTGGTGGAAGCCGCCTCGCGTCGTCAGAAATGGATCGACCAGGCTCAGTCGCTGAACATCTACATGGCTGGCGCATCGGGCAAGAAACTGGACGACACCTACAAACTGGCCTGGCAACGTGGCCTGAAAACAACGTACTACCTGCGTACCATGGGCGCGACAAGTGCTGAGAAGTCAACGGGACGTGGCGGCGAACTGAACGCCGTGAACTCCGATGGCCTGGGCGCAGCCGCCGCCGCTGCAGCCGCAGCGACAGCAGCCTCACACTTACCGGAACCGGAAATTCTCGGCGCCGCCTGCACGATGCGACCCGGCGACGCCGGATTCGACGAGTGCGAGGCCTGCCAGTAATAGATCCGGAGAGAAATTATGATTAATTGGGACGACGAAACCCCCACGCAACAACCCGTACAACCGAACGTCGGCGCCGGCGCCAAGCCTGCCGACGACGTTCGGGCGAGCACGGCCGCTTTCAACGATTCGGCTATTCCGACGCCCAAGGACAAACCTGTGGAAGTGTCGGAAGAGGCGGCGTCGCATCGCGTGAAGGTCGCTGACAAGCGCATCATCAATGGCGAGACCGACGTCAACCAGCTCGTGCCCTTCAAGTACAAATGGGCCTGGGAGAAGTATCTGGCCACCTGCGCCAACCACTGGATGCCGCAGGAAATCAACATGTCGCGCGATATCGCGCTGTGGAAGAATCCCAACGGCCTGACCGATGACGAGCGTCGCATCGTCAAGCGCAACCTCGGGTTCTTCGTAACGGCCGACTCGCTGGCCGCCAACAACATCGTGCTGGGCACCTACCGCCACATCACGGCGCCGGAGTGCCGCCAGTTCCTGCTGCGCCAGGCATTCGAGGAAGCGATCCACACGCACGCCTATCAGTACATCGTGGAAAGCCTTGACCTGGACGAGGCCGAGATTTTCAATGCGTACAACGAAGTGCCCTCGATCCGCGCCAAGGACGAGTTCCTCATTCCGTTCATTGACGCCATTGCCGATCCGCACTTCAAAACCGGCACGCCGGAAAACGATCAAACGCTGCTGAAGTCGCTGATCGTTTTTGCTTGCCTGATGGAAGGCCTGTTCTTTTATGTGGGCTTCACGCAGATCCTTGCGTTGGGTCGCCAGAACAAAATGACGGGTGCGGCCGAACAGTACATGTACATCCTTCGGGACGAGTCCATGCACTGCAATTTCGGGATTGACCTCATTAATACGGTCAAAATGGAAAATCCGCACCTTTGGACACCAGAATTTCGTGAAGAAATACGAGAACTCTTCCGCAAAGCGGTCGAACTCGAATACGCTTACGCAGAAGACACAATGCCGCGTGGCGTTTTGGGTCTGAATGCACCGATGTTCAAGACGTATTTGCGCTTTATTGCAAATCGCCGGTGCCAGCAGATCGGAATCGAACCGCTGTATCCCCAGGAAGAAAATCCCTTCCCGTGGATGGCAGAAATGATCGACCTGAAGAAAGAACGCAACTTTTTCGAAACACGTGTGATCGAGTATCAGACCGGAGGCGCGCTCAATTGGGAGTAACTCTTCGGGCGGGGTATTCGGACACGCTCTGACAAGCGACGAAGCAGCCCGAAAACTGCTTTGTCGTCGCCATTTGAGATGGCTCGCGCCTTCAGGCGGGGGCTATTTCAAATGGCTGTGCCGTATTCATTAGCGCACACCACCTATAGCGCCAACACGGGCTGCCGGTATGCGTCGATGAATGGCCCGGGTCAGGTCTGGCAAAAGCCAGGCCTGTACACGGGTTTATGTTCTGGGACCCCTGAACCTAAGGAGCAAAACCATGGCAACAGCCAAAAAAGCCGTTAAGAAGGCGGTCAAGAAAGCCGCTACAGCAACGAAGGCAGCCACGAAGAAAACGGCTGTCAAAGCACCCGCAAAGAAAACTGCTGTGAAAGCACCGGCTAAAAAAGCCGTTGTGAAGAAAGCAGCAGTCAAGAAGGCGCCCGCCAAGAAAGCTGCAGTCAAAAAAGCGCCTGCCAAAAAAGCCGCCGTGAAGAAAGTGGCCGCCAAGAAGGCACCCGCCAAAAAAGCTGCAGTGAAAAAAGTCGCCGCAACGAAA
>JBAZPE010000124.1:0-6533 GCA_041648375.1 Burkholderiaceae bacterium
CGTGCAGCTTGCAGCGCCCTACCCACCTTTCCCGCCAGAACTTGCCGCCATGACCGATGTGCTGGCGATCACCCGCACCTGGAACTTCGTCAACGACACCCTGGATACGCAAGCGCCATGACTTCCTCTGCTTCAACGCAACGTTTCGCTGTGATCGGCAACCCGGTGTCGCACAGCCGTTCGCCCTCGATTCATATGCGCTTTGCGCAGCAGCTTGGCATCGATCTGGCTTACACCAGAATCGAAGCCCCCATCGACGACTTCGAGCAAGTCGTCACGGCGTTTTTCGAGCAGGGAGGCCGCGGGCTGAACGTGACGGTGCCCTTCAAGGCGCGCGCCCATGTGATGGCCAGCGCAGCGCTGAGCACGCGTGCCGCGCAGGCCGCTGCGGTGAATACGCTTTGGCACGATGGCACGCGCATCCACGGTTGCAACACGGATGGCGTGGGCCTGCTCGGTGATCTGATCCGGCTGGGCGCCTGGTCGTCCCGCGCGCACGTGCTGATCGTGGGCGCCGGCGGCGCCGCGCGCGGCGTTGTGGGCCCGTTCCTGGACGCCACCCAGGGCGAGATTCGTGTCGTGAATCGCACCGCCGTGCGCGCGCATGAACTCGTGAACGCCTTTGGCGGGCCTGCTCGTCTGTCGGCAGGGGCGCTTGCCGATGCGTGCCGCTCAGGCGGCTGGGATATCGTCATCAACGCCACATCGAGCAGTCTGAGCGATGCCGCGCCCGATTTGCCTGCCGGTCTGTATGCGTCCGGCAGTTGGGCCTATGACATGATGTACGGGTCGGCGCCCACCCCCTTCATGCGCCAGGCGCAGGCAGACGGTGCTGTGCACACGGCCGACGGACTGGGCATGCTGGTGGGCCAGGCCGCCGAGAGCTTTTCGATCTGGCATGGCGTACAGCCTGATGTGCAGCCGGTGTTGACCGCCTTGCGGGCAGAACTGGATCTGGCCGCATGACCCGGCGCAAGCCCATGGCCACACGCAACCGCCCCAGCGGCGCCAAGCGCTCCTGGTGGCGAATGATTGCGTCGGGCATCATGGCCTTGATGTGCATCATCATTCTGTATCAGCTTTGGCTGTTTTGCTGGGTGGTGTATTACAACTATCAGCCGCCTTCGCGCACATCGGTCATGCGTCAGGAGCTCTCCCGGCTTCAGGAGAGCAACCCCAAGGCCACGCTTCGTTATGAATGGGTCGATTACGACCAGATCGACGACAACCTCAAACGCGCCGTGGTGGCGGCCGAGGATGCCAATTTCGTGGCTCACGGCGGGGTGGAGTGGGAGGCCATCCGCAAGGCCTGGGAATACAACCAGAACCAAGCCGAGTTGGGCCGCGCCCGCATGCGAGGCGGATCGACCATCAGTCAGCAAGTGGCCAAGAACGTGTTTCTGTCGGGCTCACGCACCTACCTGCGCAAGGGACAGGAATTGGTGCTCACCTATATGATCGAGCATGTGATGTCCAAGCGCCGGATACTCGAGCTGTATCTCAATGTAGCGGAATGGGGCACCGGTGTATTCGGTGCACAGGCGGCAGCGCGCCACTACTACAATGTAGACGCGTCACGGCTGGGCGCGGCGCAGGCGGCACGCATGGCGGCCATGCTGCCCAATCCGCGCTACTACGACAGCCACAGAGCGACCCGATATTTGAACGCCCGGACCGCCACCTATGTCCGGCGAATGCGAGACGCTGAAATACCCTGACTCAGCAGCAATGACAGGGGTGAGTTAATCTCCCCAACTCTGGCTGCGCCCGCCATCCCTTTTGTGCCCTCACTATCCATGCGAACTGCCCGCCGCTACCTGGCCCGTGAAATCTATCGCTCCTGCTTCGTGGTTATCGTCGCGCTGCTGGGCCTGTTCACGTTTTTCGCGCTGGTCGACGATCTGGATAACGTCGGCGACAAGCTGACATTGACCGCCCTGTTCTACATGCAGGCGCTGGCCCTGCCCACCCGACTCTACGATCTGCTGCCCATCGGACTGTTGATCGGCGCCATTCTCGCGCTGGCCGGGCTGGCGCAGCGCAACGAGCTCACCATTCTGCGGGTCTCCGGTGTCAGTGGTATGCGCCTGATGGTCACGCTGTGGATCATCACCATCCCTGCCGTGCTTGGGGCGACGTTGCTCTCGGAATACGTCACGCCGATGGCCGAAGTCAAGAGCGGCGAAGCCAGCCTGCAATTTCGCGGCAAGGCCGGGGGTGGGCGATTCGAAAGTGGCTACTGGTTCAAGGAACCCACGGCGGATCGCGGCATGCGCATCATCAACGTCGGCGAACTGCATGCCAGCGGTCGAGTCAGCAATGTGAAACTTTACGAATTCGCTGCCGGCCAGCGACTGCGCTTTGCCGCCACGGCCAAGTCGGGCCGCTTCGAAGATGGTCAGATGGTGCTCGAAGGCGTCACCAATCACCAGGTTGCAAAAGGGGCCGACAATGCCTTGAAGGACGGCAGCGCCCCCAAGGGGCCATTGCTGGAGCTGAGCCAGTCGCCCGAACAGGCGTTCGATACCAGTCTGACGGCAGATCGTCTGCTCGCACGTGTGCTCACGCCGGAACGCATGTCCATCACCACGCTGATCGATTACATCGATTATCTGAAAGACAACAATCTGTCGGCGGAGCGGCAGGTCGTGGCCCTGTGGCGAAAAATGGCCTATCCGTTCACGCTCATCGTCATGATGACCATCGCGGCCCCCATTGCCTTCATGCAGACCCGCAAGGGCGGTGTCGGGGCCAAGGTGTTCATCGGGATCTTGCTGGGCGTGGGATTTTTCATGCTTAACCAACTCGCACTCAATGTGGGTATGCTTAGCGGTTGGCCATCCTGGCTGACGGCGCTGGGGCCGAACGTCTGCGCGCTGCTCATGGGGCTGGGTGCACTGATCAGCATGGAATACCGACAGGATCTTGCCCGCATCTTCAAGCGGCGCAAGCCAGGAGACGCAGTCACAGCATGAAAAAAAACATTTGGGCCATCGGGGATGTGCAGGGCTGCTGCGACCCTTTGAATACGCTGCTTGCCCGCCCTGGGCTGGAAGACGACGAGACATCACGGTTCTGGTTCGCAGGCGACCTGGTCAACCGTGGCCCGGCTTCGCTGGCGTCCCTGCGCCGCATCATCGGCCTGGATCAGCGCTCGGTGTCGATTCTGGGCAACCACGATCTGCACTTGCTCGCAGCCTGCGCCGGGGTACGCCGACCCAGCAAATCCGACACGCTCGATGACATCCTCAATGCCCCCGATGCCGACGACCTGATCGACTGGTTGCGCCATCGGCCGCTGGCCCATTTCGAGGAAGGCCATTTGATGGTCCACGCCGGCGTGCTGGCGAAATGGGATGTCAGCAAGACCCTCTCGTTGGCGCGCGAGATCGAACAGGCCCTGCGTGGCGCCAACTGGAAGCGCGCCCTGCAGAAGATGTATGGCAACGAACCCGTGCAGTGGAAGGATGACTTCAAGGGCGGCAAACGCCTGCGCGTCATCATCAATGCATTGACCCGCATGCGTCTGTGCCACAAATCCGGCCACATGGACTTCGAAGCCAAGGTCTCACCCGGCGCTCACCCCCCTGACCTGATGCCCTGGTTCGATGTTCCCAACCGGGCCACACGCGATGTGACCATCGTCTTCGGCCATTGGTCCACACTGGGCCTGCTGCTGCGCCCGGACGTGATATGCCTGGACACAGGTTGTGTATGGGGCGGTCAGCTCACCGCCATGCGCCTTGCCGATCGCAAGCTCGAGCAGGTGCAGTGCGATCAGGCGCGCTCACCAGGCGGAGACTGAAGCGCCTGCGATATCGCGTCGCGCACGCTGGCAGCGATGGCGACGCGACCCAGCAGCGTCGGGTCCAGCGTGTCATCAACCTGGCCAACCGGCGCCATGTAGTGAGCCCGCACAGTGAGGCCCCGAGCACCCAGAATGCGGCAGACATTGCGCACCAATGTTTCTTCCCCTACGAACGCCGGGAATTGCCGACGGTCGCCTTGCCTCGCGTAGATCAACGCCAACGGCTGAATCGGCGCACCGGCGAATCGGGCCGGCTCGAACAGACCCGCATGCAGAGGGAGCAGCCCCAGACCATCGGACGTGGTGCCTTCAGGATAGAGGCCGACTGCAGCGCCACGATCGAATCGCTCACGCATGGCCAGACTTACCCCATGGACCGCACGGCGCTGCCCGCGCTCGATGAAAACAGTCCCTGCGCCAGCCACCAGCCAACCGACGATAGGCCATCGGCGAATTTCGCTTTTGGCGATGAAGGCCGTGGGACGAACGGCGTTCATGACGAAAATATCGATCCACGACACATGATTGGCCACGAACAGCACCGGGCCCGACATCAGTGCCTGCCCCGACACGGAAACGGACAGCCCGCAGATGCGCAGCAGCGCGCGTGACCACAAACGATTCATCCATTCGCGACGGGCCTGGGAAGCCAAGGGGTAGAGCAGCCCGACCGACACCAGACCCACGACGATCAATGGCAAGAGCAAACACAGTCGCCAGAGGATTCGGAAAATCTGCATCACGACAATTCCCAACAAGATTTACCACGCACAAAGCTGCTCACCACACGCCCCGTCAACATCGTCGAATGATAGGGTGAAAGCGCAGGAGAGATCAGATCCTGCGACTCCCCGGCCTGCCACCACACATCGAGATCCACCAGGCAGAAATCAGCAGGCATGCCAGGCGCCAGCCCACCCGGCACACCCAGCACCCCTTCAGGACCACGCGTCAACGGCGCCAGTGCATCACGCAGCGGCAGTTGGCGCGCTGCGGCCCAGGAGAGCATCAGCGGCAGCACCAGGCCGAGCGCAGGCGCGCCCGCGCGGGCGCGCTCGAACATCTGGGCCTTGTCCCGGGCGGTGACCGATACATGGCCCGACACGACGGCATCGATCGTACCGTCGATGACGGCGGCACTGAGCGCGTCCCGATCGGCCACGCCATACACGGGCGGCATCAGACGCAGACGGGTATCGAAGAAACCGATATCGATATCGACCAGCATAAGGTGGTGAATATCGATATCGGCAGTCACCGCCAGGCGCGCTTCCTTGGCCTGGCGCAACACCTCGACGGCAGGCGCATTGGACAAGCCTGCGACATGCAATCGGGCCCCGGTGTCTGCCGCGAGATTGAACAGCACGTCGAGAGTTCGGGCCTGCGCCATCCGGTCGATACCGTTCAGGCCCAACCGAAGGGCATAGGCGCCGGCACCCATTACGCCCGCACCCGACAGGGTCGCGTCGTCCGCCGCAAGCCAGACGGTCTGCCCCTGCTCCACGGCAAACTGCATGGTGGCACGCAACGCCGCCATATCGCGCAGACCGGATAAGCCCCACCCGATACCTGCCCAGGGGGCTTGAGACGCCATACTGGTCCGTTCGGACCATGCCAGTACGTGGCGGCTATCCAGCACCTCGTTCATGGCCGCTGATCGGCTCGCATCCAGCGGCACGTCACCGGGCATCCACACCATGCGCCCCACCCCGCCCGCGAGCGCCGCACGACGCAGCTGCGTCAGGGGCTCATCACCGGCCGCTGGCGGGTGCACACAGAGGTCGGTGGTCAATGGCATCATGGCGTGCCCGTGCCCCTGCACGACATGCGCCGCGCGCGCCTCGGCAGGAGCGGCCCCGATGGCCACGACATCGCCTCCTGCCAGCCAGACATCGGTCAGCGCATCCAGACCCTGTACAGGGTCGATCAGCCTGACATTGGCGATCTGCGTGTAGCCGACGTTGCGCGAGTCGGCCATCAGCGCGCCGCCTGAAGCGTATCGATCACGGCCGCCAACACGCAGGCCTGCTCGAACACGTGCTGTGTCTGGCCGTCGCCCTCCTCGTCTGGCACGCCGTGCATCATCACCGGCAAATCGATCTGCCCGGCGCTGCCCGCAGCCTGATCGGCCCCGCCTGCGGCCCGGGGGAAGCGCAGGATCGCGTCTGCCCCTTCGAACCCGGCGGCCGACTCGGCGACCGTGAACACGTGAACGCCGAGCTGGGCCGCCCCCTGCGGCAGACAAGAACCGGCATGCACCACACTGACTTTGGGCACGCCCAGCGTCGTGAGCAGGTGCACCACCGACCGTAACCGCGCGTCTGCCACAAGGTCGCCACAGAGCGCGATGGTGCGCGTATGGAGCTCGGGCAGGCGACGTCGCAAGGTGGCAACATCGCAAAGCGCCGCCAACGGCGCGGCGTGCATGCCGTCGAGCACATTGATGATGGGGAGGTGTCGCTGCAGCGCCGACGCCACGGCGTGGCTGGCGCCACTTGCCGGGTGCGACAGCAGCAGGACATCGGCCTGTGCGCCAAGTCCCGCAATGTCCGCAGGCGCATCGCGATTGGCATCCAGGGCGCGTGGTGCCGCAACGACCGTCCAATGCCGCCACGACGCCGCCAGCCGGATCGCCTGCAGACCGGTCTCGGCCTGGACATAGAACAGAGGCAGCACGCGCAGGCCGCGCTGATCCGCGCAGGCGTTCCCTGCCCCCCGCACATGG
>JBAZPE010000125.1:0-6500 GCA_041648375.1 Burkholderiaceae bacterium
TTTTATAACGACGAAGCAGGAGACACGCATGAAACTGGGTCAACTTTTGCGCGCGGCGCTGTGCGCCGCCGCCTGCCTGGGTGCTACCGCCGCCCACGCACAGAACTACAAGTCCGAATACAAGCTCTCCATCGTGGTGAGCCAGGCCTTCCCCTGGGGGCAAGGCGCAGAAATCTGGTCCAAACTGGTGCGTGAGCGCACCGACGGGCGGATCAACATCAAGGTCTATCCTGGTACTTCACTGGTCCAGGGCGACCAGACCCGTGAATTCACCGCCATCCGACAAGGCGTGATCGACATGGCCGTGGGGTCCACGATCAACTGGTCGCCGCAGATTCGCGAACTGAATCTGTTCTCGCTGCCCTTCCTGATGCCCGATTACGCATCCCTGGATGCTCTGGTGCAAGGGGAAGTAGGCCGCGACCTGTTTGCCCGGATTTCCAAGGCAGGCGTGGAGCCGTTGGCCTGGGGCGAAAACGGCTATCGCCAGATCAGCAACTCCAAGCGCACCATCAAGCGGCCTGAAGATATGAAAGGCATGAAGCTGCGCGTGGTCGGCTCGCCCCTGTATATCGACACCTTCACGGCGCTCGGTGCCAACCCCACGCAAATGAGCTGGGCCGACGCCCAGCCGGCACTGGCCAGCGGTGCCGTGGACGGTCAGGAAAATCCCCTGTCCATTTATGCGGGCTCCAAGCTGTATACGGTGGGCCAGAAATATCTGACGCTGTGGAACTACGTCAACGACCCGCTGGTGTTCGTGGTCAACAAGGAAGTCTGGGCCAACTGGACCGAAAAAGATCGCGAGATCGTGCGTCAGGCGGCTTTGGACGCCGCCAAACAGCAGGTGCAGATCGCACGCAAGGGCGTAACCCCACAGGATCCGTCCATGCTGACCGACATCAAGGCGCAGGGTGTGGAAGTCACCGAGCTTAGCCAGGCCGATCACGACGCTTTTGTCGCAGCAACCAAGCCGGTTTACGAAAAATGGAAGAAGACCATTGGTGAAGACCTGGTGAACAAGGCCGAGAAGTCGATCGCGGCACGCCAGAAATAACGTATGAGCAGAAAAAAGGCGCCCTCAGCGGCGCCTTTTTTTATGGCGGGCGCTACTCAGGATAGCTGACCTCGAGCACGTCGAGTTCATCGATCCCTGCGGGCGTGCGCAAGGTGACGGTATCGCCCTCCCGCGCCCGCGTGAGGGCGCGTGCCACGGGCGAGACCCAGCTGATTTTCCCTGCCAGCGGCTCGGCTTCGTCCACGCCCACGATGGTGACGCGGAATTCCTTGCCTGCACGATCCATGTAGAGCACCGTAGCACCAAAGAAAGCCTGATCCCGGTTCTGTTGAGCTGCGGGATCGACCACTTCTGCAATATCCAGACGCTTGGTCAGAAAACGCATGCGCCGATCGATCTCGCGCAAGCGCTTCTTGCCATACAGGTAGTCGCCGTTCTCGGAACGATCGCCATTGGAAGCGGCCCAGGAGACGATCTGCACCACGGAAGGTCGCTCGACCGTCATCAGATGCTGCAACTCGTCGCGCAGGCGTTCATAGCCCTGCGGGGTCAGATAGTTCTTCGTGCCCGTCGGCAACGCGGTGGCGAGTTCGCCCAGGTCCTCGTCGTCGTCGTGATCAGATTCTTTGACAAATGCTTTATTCATAGTGCTGTCCCGAGCCACCGGTGGCCGGGCCACCCAATGGCTTAAATGTCATGTCGGCCGTCTGTCTTCCCAATCGTGCCAGACTGGCTTGAGATCGGGGGGCAGAAAGGGCAACTGCCCCAGATCGATACGGCTCTCGGTCGGGCTGTGGAAATCCGAACCGCGCGAGGCCAGAAAACCGTATCGCCGCGCCACCTCGGCATAGCGCCGGGCTTCGTCCGACGTGTGGCTACCGGTGGTCACCTCGATGCCCACACCGCCCAGCTCGATGAATGTGTCGAACAACGCCGAGAATTGATTGGGCCTGAACTTGTAGCGCCCAGGGTGAGCAATGACGGCCTGCCCGCCCGCCCCGTTTATCCAGCCCACCGCCTGCTCGAGCGTGGCCCACTGCACCGCGACCTGCCCTGCCCTGTCGTCACCCAGATATTTGGTGAACACGGTTTGCACATCAGGGCAGAACCCGGCCTGCACCAGATAGCGCGCAAAATGCGTGCGTCCGATCATCTGGGGATTGCTTACGAACTGCAAGGCGCCCTCATAGGCACCGGGCATGCCCATGGTTTCGAGCCGCTTGCCCATCTCCACCGCGCGACTGGTGCGGCCCAGACGCGTGGCCGCCAGGCCGGCCAGCAAGTCAGCATTGGTGGGATCGAAATTCAAACCCACGATATGCACGGTCACGCCAGCGAACGTGACGGAAATCTCCACCCCGGGCACGACGTGCAAACCCAGCGACTGCCCGGCCTGCATGACCTCGGCCACTCCCGACACCTCGTCGTGGTCGGTCAGTGCGAGCACGTCCACGCCATTGGCATGGGCACGCGCGGCCACCTCCGCGGGGGCAAGAATGCCGTCGGATCGGTTCGAGTGGCAATGCAGGTCGTAATTGCGTTCGGTCATCGGAGTCATGTCGCTATTGTAGGACGGGGGTTCAGTCCAGCAGAAATCTGACGACTGGTTCGATCTGCGCATCGTGCATGAGCGTAGGCGCGTGCCCCACGCCGGGGAATTGGACCAGCGACGCGTGTGCATTGCGGCTCAGCATCTCGCGGGTGGTTTGTGTCGTCAGCAGATCGGACACTTCGCCGCGCACGATCAGTATGGGGCAATCCAGGGCCTCGTACGCCTGCCACAGCAACTGTTCTCCCGCCATGGCGGCCATCGGGTTGGATTGAGCCACCGCCGCACTGATGCCCAGATCGTAATGCTTGACCCAGCGCTCACCCGACTTGACATACACATTGCGCGTGAATTCGTCCCATTGCTCGTCGGTGTGCGGACCGAAGCTCTCGCTCGTATCACGGACGTGATCACGCGCCGCTGCAAAGCTGTCGAACCCGGCGGGCTGCCCCACATATTGACCGATACGCAGCAGCGATGGGGGATTGATGTGCGGTCCGACATCATTGAGCACGATCTTATCGATCCGCAAGCCGGCGGTATCGGCCAGCAGGCGTTCGCCCACGGGCAACGGACGATTCTTCATCGACAAGGCTGCCGTGCCGCCCAAGGCCATGCCCACCAGGCCGCCGAGCGACGTGCCCACCCAATGCAGCGTTTGCGCATCCAGTTTGGCCAGCAGGGTCACCATGTCGGCCACATATTGCGGCACGGTGTAGAAAGCCGGATTGGCCAACCAGTCCGATTGCCCGCGGCCCACCAGATCGGGGCAAACGATGCGATATTCATCGGTCAGGCAGCGGGCGAGGCGATCGAAATCCCGGCCTGATCGGCTCAGCCCATGGACGCAGACCAACACGCGCGGGTTGTCCGGATCACCCCACTCGTGATAGGCCATACGGTGCATACCTACGGGGCTCGTGCATGTCACGAAACCCAGGCGCGGTGACTTGCGATGGTGACTGTCGGGAATCGCGTCGACATGCGCGTCGATACGCAGTCTGGCATCCGCTTGCGCGTCGCCACGGGTGTGGTCATCCATGCGATGTGCTCCTTACGTCGATAGGCATTGAGCTTACTCCACCGCGCTGGCGACTTACAGATGGTATGCGCCGATGATGACAATATCCGCCCTTGAGACACGCAGCGACCGCGTCAGAAGGATGACGATCGGCCCTTCTTCCCAATCAACAATAAGGCCATACATGCGAGACGCAAACGGACTGAGCTATCGGTTACGCCTGATGAGTATGCTGGAACCCTGGCGAACCCCGTTGCGGTTCATTCACGACATTGCGTATGAAAACCTCAGGGACATCGATCTGCGCACGGTACTGCTGTGCCTGCGTGACATGCGTTACCGCCCCCCAACAGGCGGCGACACCACCTTCGACAGCCTGAACGAATGGAGCGCCACGGCAGTCGCCAAGCACCTTGCCATGCACAACCTGCTCTCGCTGATCGGGCTGAAGCCCACGCTGTGGATGGCCAACTACACCATGGCTGACAACCTGCCCATCAGCTGCCCCGCCTTGACCCGGGCAGCCGTGCGCTACGAGGTTCACGACGTGCATGTCTACCTCACCTGCGATTTCGGACACGGCGAGCGCATCGTCGACTTCACCTACCCGCAGTACATGGCCCGCCAGGAATTCACGGTCACGACCCACTGGAGCACGCACGACGACTGTGTGTTGCCGTTCGCACTCAAGGAGAGCCGTGCAATCGATGCCAATGCCCGAGGGCTGCTGCACACGCAGATCTGGCGGCAAAAACTCAACCCTGGCGTCAGCATGCACTACAACAAACTCATCCATGCACACATTATTCGCAACGCGCATCGCGACGATGCCGATGAAACCCGAAAGGACTACATCCACCGGCACTACCTGCGTCTGCCCTTGTTCGATAGAGACTGAGCTGGACGATGACGGCAACGGTAACGGCAACGAACCCGACTATGCCTCGATGGTGTCGTGCGTGGCTGCCACACCTCGACGCCAGTAACCCGCCGCCTTGATATGCCGGGGGTGCGCACCCCGCTCGATAAGTTGTGCACGGATGGCTCGCGCAGCTGTCGTTTCGCACGCCACCCAGGCGTAGAAATCGCCGTCCGGGAAAGTCACGCCCTTCAGCGTGTCGAACAGTGCGGTGGTCGAACCCGGTTCAGCCCCCGATCGGTACACCCAATAAATCGATACGTGCGCGCCCGCAGACAGCGCCAGGACATGGTCCGGCCCGTCCACCTCCACCAGCACCACGGCGCGCGCATCGGCTGGCAAAGCCTGCAACCGCCGGGCGATGGCAGGCAAGGCGGTCTCGTCCCCCACAAGGAGGTGCCAGTCATAATCCGTGGGCACCAATAGCGAGCCGCGCGGGCCGCCGACCCCCAGCGAATCACCAGGCTGCGCGCCCAACGCCCACGACGTCGCAGGCCCAGCCTCGTGCAGGGCAAAATCGATGGCAAGCGTGCCCGCCTTGGCGTCATAGTGCCTGGGGGTGTAGTCGCGCATGACCGGGCGTTCGCCCTCGGGCCATATCGGGCCATTCGGACCCACCTCCGGGCACAGGATGGCGCCGGTGACCTGATCCGGGAAGATCAGCTTGACGTGATCATCGAAACCCGGGCTGTAGAAGCCTTCCAGCGCCGGCCCACCCAGTGTGACCCGCAGCATGCCAGGCGAAATGGCTTCGCGTTGCAACACCTGCAGTTCGCGAAAGCGCAAAGGATGTCGAACACGTTCGGGCAGACTACGCGCAGATATCGGTGATGAAGTGTCTTGATTCATGAACAGGGCGGAATACTCCGTCAAATCTCGGGTGTTGCGGTATGACGCATCAGTTTGTCATAGGTTCCAGGTACGCGTACAGTGGCGAGCAGTCTGACACTTGCGCACGGCACTTCGTTGTAGCGCGCAGGTGCCCGTGAAAAAAAGCGCTCGGGCGTCGAGCCTAGGCCCAACGCCCGAGCGCTCTCGAGCTGCTGGCACGTGCGTGTCGCCTTATGCCGACTGCGCTTCCTGCGTTGCATGCACCACCGCCGTGACCGGCAGGGGGCTGCGGATAATGTGGTCGAATGCGCTCAGCGATGCCTTGGCGCCATCGCCCATGGCGATCACGATCTGCTTGAAGGGCGTGGTCGTCACATCGCCTGCAGCAAATACGCCGGATACCGATGTACGGCCATGGTCGTCGACTTCCACCTCGCCACGTGACGACAAGGCGATCGAATCCTTCACCCAGTCAGTATTCGGCAACAAGCCGATCTGAACGAACACACCTTGCAACTCGACCTTGTGTTCCGTCTTGGTCATACGATCCACATAGGTCAATGCCGTCACCTTGCTGCCATCGCCCACCACTTCCGTGGTTTGTGCATGCACGATGATGTCCACGTTCTTCAGACTGCGCAGCTTGCGTTGCAGCACTTCATCCGCACGCAATGCCGAATCGAATTCCAGCAACGTCACATGGCCCACAATGCCGGCCAGATCGATGGCTGCCTCGACCCCCGAGTTGCCACCACCCACCACTGCCACGCGCTTGCCCTTGAACAACGGACCATCGCAGTGCGGGCAGTAGGTCACACCCTTGTTGCGGTATTCCTTCTCGCCGGGCACGTTGATATCGCGCCAGCGCGCACCCGTGGCCACGATCACCGTGCGCGACTTCAGCGACGCACCGTTGGCCAGCTTCACCTCGGAGAATTCGTCGCCTGGCACAAGTGCCGTGGCACGCTGTGCATTCATGATATCCACGTCATAGGTCTTGACGTGTTCTTCCAGCCCGGCAACCAGACGCGGCCCCTCGGTCTCCTTCACCGAAATGAAGTTCTCGATCGACATGGTGTCCAGGACCTGGCCACCGAAGCGCTCGGCCACCAATCCGGTTCGGATGCCTTTGCGTGCCGAATAGATGGCAGCCGCCGCACCA
>JBAZPE010000126.1:0-6465 GCA_041648375.1 Burkholderiaceae bacterium
ATTCTTTAAATTGAAGTAATTGCAGGGCGGGGCTGGTGGGGGTGGACAGGCTCCAGGCCAGGACGCTTCTGAACGTCTGAGAACCGTGCAGCGTATCGAACAGGGTGTCGCGGATGGCGCCTACCGTGTGTGGATCGGAGAATCGGTGGGCGCTATGGGCCACCGCGCTCGCCAAAGCCCGGTCCGATGCGTCGATTTCTTGAAGCGTCAATCTGCCGGCAGCACCACTTTGCTTGATCTGGGTTGCGCGAACGTCAGCGGCATGTCTGTCGTTGGCGCGCATTCCCGCGATCGTGGCGGCGAAACTGGGGCCTTGGCCCAGGGGGGGCTGCGCTGCAGGCTCAGGATTGCCGCAGCGTGACGTCTGGGTTCGGTGGATGCCTGTGTTGGGCGAGGGCGTGCGAGGCAATGCAGAGATTCGGTCCATGTATGGGCGCGGCAAGGGTGACGGGTTCCGATGGCCATGCAGACGAACGGAACCTGCTGTTAACGGTTGGAAAGGGCGAAATCGGCGGGGCTTGTCGGGGATTCTAAGGAGGACGGGCCGCGCTGTATTGCAGATTTCATTCCTTTCTCGCTTGCCAATCCCACCCGGTTTTCCATGGCCGGCCCGATGGCAGGCGCAGGGTGGGCACAGGCGAGCTGGATCGCATGCGCAGTTCCGCGGTAGCGACGGCGTCGACTTCACCGACCCTCGCACAGGTAGCTCAATACAAACAGGCCCCACGCATCGAGATGCGTGGGGCCTGTTCCAGGGCCATTTCAGGCTAGCGCCCGCAACCGCTGCGCGGGTGCCAGCCAGGGAAGATTACTGGCGCGTCGTGCTGGCCGGCAGGATGATGCCGGGATCGGCGTCCTGGCCGTTAGCTTCGCCCTGGCTTTGGGCCACTTCGGCCAGACGCTGTTCGTACAGGGCCTGGAAGTTCACTTCAGCCAGATGCAGGGCGGGCAGCGAGGCACGGGTGATGGCATCAGCGATGTTGGCGCGCAGGTAGGGATAGAGCATGGTGGGGCAAACAATGCCCAGCAGCGCGTCCATCTGTTCCTGGGGAATATTGGCCAATTCGAAAATACCGGCCTCGGTGCATTCCACCAGATACAGCACCTTGTCATTCACGCGCGTGGTGACCGTGGCGGTGACAGTCGATTCGAACACCGTGTCGGCCAGACGCTGGCCGCCGACATTGATGCTGACTTCGACCTGGGGCTGTTCCTGCTCCAGGAACACGTGGGGGGCATTGGGCAGCTCCAGCGACAGATCTTTCACATACACGCGTTGCATGTTGAAGGAAGGTGCCGTGTTCTCGGTCTGTGTCTGGGTGTCTTGATTTTGTTCGGCCATGAAATTCTTCTAAATAGGGGTGGAGAGGGGGATCAGGATGCCAGCAGGGGCGCGAGACCCCCTTCGCGGTCAAGGGCAGCCAGGTCATCGAAACCGCCGACGTGGGTGTCGCCGATGAAGATCTGTGGGACCGTGCGACGGCCCGTGCGCTCGACCATGGCATCGCGCTGGGCGGGATCCTGGTCGATGCGGATTTTCTTGATCTCGGTCACGCCGCGCTGCTTGAGCAGCATCTCGGCGCGCGAGCAGTAAGGACAAACAGCAGTGCTGTACATCACGACATCAGCCATAATTTTTCCTCGAAAAATTCAGGGATTACTTCTTTGTGACCGGGAGCGCGGCTTGCGTCCAGGCGCGCATGCCGCCGTCCAGGACGAAGACTTCGCCCAGGCCCAGGGTACGCAGCTTGGCGGCGACCTTGTTCGAGTCGCGGCCCGAATCACACACGACGATCAGGGGCTTGGCTTTTGGCAGGGTAGAAGTTTTCTGATCCAGTTCTGCAACAGGCAGGCTGCGTGCCTGGGCAATGTGACCGGCCTGGAAGTGTTCGGGCGAACGCACGTCGACCCAGACGGCCTGCTTGCGGTTGACCATTTGAATGGCCTCTGCGGTGGTCAGGCCGCCGTTACTGCGCGATCCCTTGAAATTTGGGATAAGCAGCAAAATGCCGGCCACGAGTGCCACGCCGACAATGAGAAGATTATTGGGACTGATGAGAAATTGCAGAAGATCCACGGACGCGTCCAGGCGAAAAGTACGAAAATGGGCAGGCTTTATAGGGCCTCGCGGCGGTGCCGCACGGAATTCAAGCCATCAATTATAAAATGAGCGCAGTCATCCACTTTAACCCGCGTTCTGATCGGACTCTGAAATGCACAAATTAGTACTGATGCGTCACGGCGAAAGCCAATGGAATCTGGATAACCGCTTCACCGGCTGGCACGATGTCGATCTGACCGATACGGGCCGCGAGCAGGCCCGCCGTGCAGGCGCGCTGCTCAAGGAAAAAGGCTTCGAGTTCGACCTGGCCTACACATCGGTGCTCAAGCGGGCCATTCGTACATTGTGGATCGCTCTGGACGAAATGGATGCCATGTACACCCCTACCGGGGTGACCTGGCGCCTGAACGAACGCCATTACGGCGCGCTGCAGGGCCTGAACAAGGCCGAAACTGCAGCCAAGTATGGTGACGAACAGGTGCTGATCTGGCGTCGTGCCTATGCCATCGCGCCGGAACCCCTCGATATCGACGATCCGCGTCACCCGCGTTTTGACGCTCGTTACGCCAAAGTGCCGGCTGACAAGCTGCCCGCAACCGAGTGCCTGAAAGATACCGTGGCCCGAGTGCTGCCGTTTTGGAACGAGTCGATCGCACCGGCCATCAAATCGGGGCGTCGCGTACTGATTGCTGCGCATGGCAACAGCCTGCGCGCGCTGATCAAGCACCTGGACAACGTGTCCGATGACGATATCGTCGGCTTGAACATCCCCACCGGCCAGCCCCTGGTGTACGAGCTTGATGATGATCTCAAGCCGATTCGCCACTATTACCTGGGCGATCCGGCCGAGATCGAAGCGGCGATGGCTGCCGTGGCCGCACAGGGCAAGGCGAAAAAAGACTGATGCGTCTCTCCCCGCTTGTCATCGCGCTCCTGCTGGCCGCAGGTGGGTTCGTCCCGCCTGCCCATGCAGCCGATCTTTCCGCACAGCAATCGGCTGCTGAAGAGCAGCAGGAGGCACTGCGCCAGCGCATCGAATCGCTGCAAAAGGAGATCGACAAGCGCGAGTCGGACCGCCAAGAGGCGGCCGACGCCTTGCGGGTGTCGGAAACCGCCATTTCACGCCTGAACCGTCGGTTGACTGAACTGTCGACCGAACGCGCCCAGGTGCAGGGCCAGCTCACCACCCTGCACCAGGGCATCCGGGAGCAGGAAGGCGTGCTGGCCAAGCGTCGCGAAGAGCTGGCCGTCCAGCTGCGTGCGCAGTACGCCAGCGGGCTGTCACCCTGGACGGCGCTGCTGTCCGGCGACGATGCCCAGGAACTGGGGCGCAATCTCGGCTATCTGGATTACATCTCCCAGGCGCGGGCCCGCACCGTGTCGGCCCTGCAGGCCGATATCGACCGTCTGGCCCAACTGCAGGCCCAGGCCGATAACCGGTCTACCGAGCTGGCGCGTGTGGCCGCCGAGATCGAAACCCGCAAGGGTGAGCTGGTGGGCCAGCAGAAGGAACGTGCAACGGTCCTGGCGCGGCTGGAAGGTCAGATCGCGGCCCAGCGATCGGAGGCGACCCGCCTGGGACGTGATGATCAGCGGCTGTCCCGATTGCTCGATGGGCTGGAAGTCGCCATTGTCGAACAGGCGAAGCGCGCCGAGGAGGCCCGCCGGGAGGCGGCGGAGCAGGCACGCTTGCGCGCCGAAGAAATCCGACGCAAGGCCCAGGCGGCACGCGAGGCCGAACAGGCCCGTCAGGCCGAGGAGGCAGCGCGTCTGGCGCAGGCGCAGGAACGCGCCGAAGCGGCCCGCCGTCAGGCCCAGGCCGCCCGCGAGGCCGACGAGAAGCGGCGTTCGGCCGAAAGTGCCCGTTTGGCGCAGCAGGCGCAGGATGCCGCGCGCGACGCAGCGCAGGCCCGAGAGCAGGCCGAAGCCGCGATTGCGAAGTCACGCGCCGAACCGCGTGGAGGCCTGATCGAGGCACGTGGCCCGCTGATTGCTTCTGAGGCCCGAGGCTCGTTGGCACGGTCGGCGCCCACGCCGGAGGCAACCGGCGGCGGCGGCTTGAGCCGAGGGCTCACGCCCCCGGTGCAAGGCGAAGTTCAAGGCCGTTTCGGTGTTGGACGGCCAGACGGCGGCACTTGGCGTGGCATTGTTCTGCGAGCCGCCGAAGGCACCCCGGTGCACGTGGTGGCACCTGGTACGGTGGTGTATTCGCAATGGTTACGTGGGTTCGGTAATTTGATCATCGTCGATCATGGCGCACAATTCATGACGGTTTATGGCTATAACCAGAGCCTGCAGAAGCAGGTCGGGGACAAAGTTAAAGCGGGTGAAACCATTGCGGCAGTCGGCGCGACCGGCGGCCAAGTGGAATCGGGCCTATACTTTGAAATTCGCCATCAAGGCGCGCCTGTGGATCCGGCCCAGTGGCTGGCACGTTGATTAGGCATCAACCCTTGGCGTCAATATCGGGAAGCGTGCATGAGCACTCGCAAGTTTCGTAGTTTTGGATTGGTCACCGCAGGCGCGATGGCTGGTGTTCTCCTCAGTGTGGGTGTGTCGGCAGTCGCTCAGCGTGGCAGTCCCTTGCCCCTGGAAGAACTGCGCCAGCTCAGCAACGTATTCGGCGCCATTAAAAGCAACTACGTCGAAGACGTGGATGACAAGACGCTGATCAACAACGCGATTGCTGGCATGGTGTCCAATCTGGACCCGCATTCCGCCTATCTCGACAAAGAGGCCTTCGCCGACATGCAGTCCACGACTCAGGGTGAGTTCGGTGGTCTGGGTATCGAAGTCGGCGCCGAGGACGGATTCGTCAAGGTCATCTCTCCGATCGAAGACACGCCAGCGGCGCGTGCGGGTGTGATGGCGGGCGATCTGATCGTGAAGATTGATGACACGCCCACCAAGGGCATGGCATTGAATGACGCGGTCAAGCTCATGCGTGGCAAGCCCAAGACCCCGATCGTGCTGACCATCATGCGCGCGGATCGACCCGCGCCGCTGGTGTTGAACATCATGCGCGACGTGATCAAAGTGCGTAGCGTGCGCAGCAAGATGCTGGATAACAACATCGGCTATGTACGCGTCGCCCAGTTCCAGGAAAAAACGGGTGTCGACCTTGCGCGTCACCTGACCGAACTGGGTGCCAAGGGCGCGCCGCGCGGCCTGGTGCTGGACCTGCGCAACGATCCCGGTGGCTTGCTCACTGGTGCCATCGGCGTGTCGGGTGCCTTCCTCAAACCCAACGCCCTGGTGGTGTCGACCGATGGCCGCACGCCTGATTCGCGCCACAAGTACAACGCCACGCCCTCGGAATATGCGCGGGGTGAGTCCGACTACCTGCAAAACCTGCCGGCCTGGGTGAAAACCGTGCCGATGGTCGTGCTGGTGAACGTGGGCTCGGCCTCTGCCTCGGAAATCGTGGCCGGTGCGCTGCAGGATCACAAGCGCGCCACCGTGATGGGCAATCGCACTTTCGGTAAGGGTTCGGTGCAGGTCATTCTGCCCTTGTCGGAAGAGTCGGCCATCAAGCTGACGACGTCGCGCTACTTCACCCCGAACGGTCGCTCCATTCAGGCCACCGGTATCGTGCCCGATATCGTCGTGGCGGATACCGCTGAAGGCGATCTGTTCCGCCTGCCACGTGAAGCCGATCTGCAGCGTCATTTGAGCAACAATCAGACGGCCGACGAGATCAAGTCTGCCATCGAAGATGCGACGCCGCCGCCCACCAAGATGTTCGAGTTTGGTGGTGCTGACGACTTCCAGCTCAAGCAGGCCGTCAATCAGCTCGAAGGCAAGCCGGTCATCAAGGGCGACACGCGCATTGCGCCCAAGCCGGGTGACAAGTCGGCAGCCAAGTCCGGCGACAAGCCGGCGGCAACCAAGATCGAATTGCCAGCCAAGCCTTCCACCACAACGCCTGCCGAGCTGCCGCCTGGCCAGAAAAAGTAAGGTCTGACGCGCATGGACGATCCGCAGTTGCTGCGGTATGCCCGCCACATCCTGCTCGATGAGGTGGGCATCGAGGGCCAGGAGGCCTTTCTGGCAGCGCGGGTGCTCATTATTGGTGCAGGCGGGCTGGGCAGCCCGGCTGCGCTTTATCTGGCCACCTCCGGTGTCGGCACGCTGCAATTGGTCGACGATGACACCGTCGAACTAAGTAATCTCCAGCGGCAGATTCTGCACCCCACCGCGCACCTGGGTTTGCCCAAGGTGCATTCTGCCGAGCAGACCCTTTCAGCCTTCAATCCGGGCGTGAAGGTGCTGGCGATGAATCAGCGAGCAGGTGATGCCGAGCTATCGGCGTGGGTGCAACAGGCTGATGTGGTGCTCGATTGTTGCGATAACTTCGCGACCCGTCACGCCGTGAATCGTGCGTGCGTAGCCCACCGCAAACC
>JBAZPE010000127.1:0-6412 GCA_041648375.1 Burkholderiaceae bacterium
CAATGACCGGAAATAACCAGAACGGCCTTTGGTGCGCCCCCGATCTGGTTGACGATGTCCACCAGCGATTGCTCCAGGTTGTGCAGGGTGCGACGCAGCCCCGGCATATAGGGCCAGGGCCCGCCACCGTGGGAGATGAAGTAGGTGGGCAGTCGGGTGGAGGTCATGTTCGGTACCTTTTTGGAAGTGGTGATCGAGCGCAGGTTTGCACTTGCGCCCTCGCCCAGCCGCGGCAGTTTCGGTGTAGCGTGACGACGCGCTGTACGCGGCCCGCTTCATGCTCGGCTGCCGTACCAGAGCCGCGTACTATCGATCAAGAAGCGTTCACGCCTTGTTGCGGGCGGCGTCCACGCTGAACGCACCGCCACCGGCCACTGCGAGATAGAGCAGTATGAAACTGAACAATACGGCCGCTTCACCTTGGTTCATCATGGGTACGAAAAAGAAACCCTTGGATGCATGACCGATGAAGTATGCAAAGGCCAGGAAACCGGACAGCACGAATGCGACCGGGCGCGTGCCCCAACCCACCAGCAGCAGCAACCCACCCCCGATTTCCAGAACGCCTGCGGCGCCTATCAGCGAGAACAATTGCAAATTATCGAAATACGCGACATGGGGAATACCGAAAAATTTCGCTGAGCCGTGCGTGAGCAATAGATACGCAACAACGATACGGACGATCCCTCGCACGTTTGCAGCGAGAGCGGGAGAGGCAACGAACTGGGTCATGGTGGTCTTCCTGAATAAAGAAGCTTCACTGTAGATAATTTACCCATGGTGATCTATCCAGATAACGTTGAATGATTAATTCCTGTTAGTTGATAATATGCCTGCTTCTCAGAAAGCAGCGATCAGCGGGATGGCGCCATGGACACACTGACTAGCATGCGGGTCTTCAAAGCCGTGGCAGCCCTGGGAAGTTTCTCGGGGGCAGCAAGACAACTCGACATGTCGCCGGCCATGGCCACTAAGCACGTCGCCCACCTTGAATCGCACCTAGGGGCGCGACTGCTGCACCGAACGACACGAAAGGTCTCCCTGACCGAGATCGGTCGGCAGTATTTGGCGCAGTGTCTGGATGGGCTGGATTTGATCGACGCGGCCGAAGCCTCTGTCTCGCAGGGACAGGATCGCCCCAGCGGGATCCTGAAGATCACCGCGCCCGTATGGCTGGCCAATGCCATGACCGCACAGATGCTGGCACGCTACAGAGAAACCTACCCAGGCGTCGTACTGGACATCCAGCTCGAGAACCGTCGCGTCGACCTGGTGGCCGAAGGTTATGACCTGGCACTGCGGGCCACCGCCGAGCCCTCACCTTCACTCATCGTACGCGCGCTATGCCCGGTGCCCTTCTACCTGGTGGCCGCTCACGACTTCTTCCCGCCGGGCGGCACGCCGCGCGATGTGCCGGCTGCCCAACAATACGGCACCATCATGCCCTCCTACGTATCTCTGGAAAGCGTGACCCTGGAATCGCCGTCGGGTCGTGTGCGCATGCAGCCCAAGGCAGTGATGTACTGCAGCGATACCAATTTGGCGTTGCAGTCGGTGCTGGCAAAAATTGGTATGGCATTTCTGCCCGCCTGGCTGGTGGATGATCACTTGGCTCGGGGGCGATTGAGGCAGGTTTTACCCGACCACACCTTTGCACCCGTCACGCTCTATGCCGCTTATTCCAGCAGGCGCTACATGACGTCGAAAGTGCGCACGTTCATAGACTTCATGCACGCCGCACTGAACAAAGGGTAGCAACCTGCCCGACGGTGGGGCCACATGCGTGGGCTACACTTACCCAGCTTTATTCAGCCTTCAGGCGCGAGGCCTCTGCCTGGCGCCCCATACGCGACTCGAACTGATCCAGGAATGCCCGAGACACCCCAGAACGCCACGCTTCATCCTCCCATCTCGCAACGACCCCGCCGCTCTGCCGCGGTACGTCTGAGCGTCTGGGTGGCCACTGCCCTGCTGCTGTCCGCCTGCGCATCCACCAAGGTGGGCCCGGGCGAATATCGGGTGAAATCAGGCGACACGCTCACCAGTATTGCGCGCGCCAATGGGCAGACCGTGGCGGCGCTGATGCGTTTGAACGGCTTGACCAATCCCAACGTCATCGAAGTGGGTCAGGTGCTTAAAGTCGGTGCGGGCTCGGCTACGGCCAGCAGCACGGCAGGCGCTGCGACCACGGCCTCGCCATCGGCTGCGCGCCCGCGCCCAGCCCCACCGCCCGGGCCGACTGCCGCCAGCATTGCCTTGGCCTGGCCGGCAGATGGCAAAGTGGTTCGATCATTCAATGGCAACAGTTCCAAGGGCATCGACATCGCCAACAATCTGGGCACGCCCGTGACCGCTGCGGCAGCAGGCACCGTCGCCTACGTCGGCGACGCGCTGCGCAATTACGGCAATCTGGTCATCGTGCGACACACCGGCAACTACATGACGATCTATGCGCACAATCGCAAACTGCTCGTGAAAGAAGGTCAGACCGTCAAGCAAGGCGACCGCATTTCCGAAATGGGCACCCAGACAAATGGCCAGGCTGCCCTGTACTTCGAAGTGCGAGCCGGCAGCCAGCCTGTCGATCCCATGCGTTTCCTGCCTGCCCGCTAACGCCTGCTTACTGCACCTGCACGTTGGCGCGCTGCACCAGTTGCTCGATCACCGGCTGCTCACTGCGGATCTGACTGATCAGTTCCTGCGCGGTGCCCTGCCTGGGTTCGATGCCCATCGTGCCCATCGATGCACGCACCTTGTCATCTTTCAGCGCCACTGCCAAGGCACTGCGTAATTTTTCCAGCACCGGCTCCGGCGTTCCCTTGGGCGCCACAAAACTGAACCACGCCGTCATCTCGAAACCTGGATAGCCCTGCTCGGCGATCGTGGGCACATCGGGCAGGATATTCATGCGAGATTTGCTGGTAATGCCCAGCACCTTCACCTTGCCAGCGTTGGCTTGCGGCATTCCCGTGGCCACCATATCGAAAAACAGGTCCACATCGCCCTGCACCAATACCGGCAGTGCCTGCGTCGCCCCCTTGAATGGCACATGCAGCATGTCCAGCTTGGCAACCTGCTTGAAATACTCGCCCGCCAGATGCGACGAGGTGCCAGGACCGAATGACGCAAATGAAGCTTTGCCCGGGTGTGCGGTCAGGTACTGCACCGCATCTTTGGTGGTGGAAAACGGCGTTTTGGGGCTGGCCAGCAACACCAACGGACCGATGCCCACCATGCCGATTGGCGCAAACCCGTCGGGATCGTAGGGCAATTCCTTGTACAGATAGCGATTGGTGACCAGCGTGGAGTTGGTCGCCATGAGAATGGTGTAGCCATCGGGCTTTTCGCGGCTGACGTAGGACGCACCGATGCTGGTACCGGCACCCGCCTTGTTCTCAACGATCATCGACTGCCCCAGTTCCTTGCCCATTCGTTCTGCGACAACGCGGGTCAAGGTGTCGGTCGCGCCACCTGCAGGGAAAGGCGACACGACGGTGATCGGGCTGCTTGGATAGGTCTGGGCAAACGTCACTGGGGCGATTGCGCAGGTAAGCGCCACAGCGAAGCATTTGATGCGATTGCGAAGCATGGAATTCCCCTTGAGTTTGTATGCGATAGACGCTTAAAATTCCGACTAGCGAAATTTTGTTTTATTTTAACTGTCTCAGCTCGCGTTGAAACGTGTGGAAAACACTGAAATGGCAACATCCCCGCGCGTCCTCCCCTCTACCAGCACGGCCAGCAGCACCCTCAGCCAGCCGGCCAGGCGCAAACGCAATCCTGACATCCAGGCGCGGGCAGATGAATCGCCAGATTTCATTACGGCACTCGCGCGTGGCCTGCAGGTATTGCGCTGTTTTCAGCCGGGTGTGACGACGTTGGGAAATCAGGATCTCGCGCGACTCACCGGCCTGCCCAAGCCCACGCTCAGTCGCATTACCTACACGCTGACCAGCTTGGGCTATCTGCGCTATCACGGTGATAGCGGTAAATACTCGCCGGGTTATGGCGTCCTGGCACTCGGATATGGGTTGCTGGCCACTCTCGAATTGCGCCATCTTGCACATCCTTGCATGGCTGAACTCGCTCAAGAAACGGGCGGCGCAGTCGCACTAGGCGTCTTCGATACAGATGCCATGCTGTATGTCGAAGCCGTCCACGGTTCGGATGCGCTGTATTTGCGACTGCCACCTGGCTCGCGGTTGCCGATGGGCAGTGCGATGGGGCGAGCCTATTTGGCCGAGTTGGCTGACTCCGAGCGAACCGACCTGATCGCGCGCCTGGGGGCTGCGGCACCTTCAGCACAGGTTATCGAGCGCGCGTGTGAAGACCATTCGCAGACGCGTTGCTGTTTTTCCATTGGGGGTTGGCGCCCCGACATCAACGCCGTGGCGGTGTCGTTCATACCCATGACAGGCGATGGCCGCGTGGTGATGAGCTGCGGTGGCCCTGCAAGCCTGTTGCCTGAAGGCGTGTTGCGTGATCGTGTGGCACCGTTACTGCGCGAAGCGGTGGCTCAGATTGCGGGCTAGGTGACGAGATCTTTAGGCACTGCGGGTAGTGATGAGGTCTTTGGCATTTGAAGTAGCCGAGCGTCGATCGCCGATCTCTTAGCCGCGACATACAAAAAAGCCCGCAGAACGTGATGTTCATGCGGGCCTATTGCGAGTGATGCCAAAGCGCATCACAGATCGAATTCTTGGTGCCGACGACGAGACTCGAACTCGTACAGCTTTCGCCACTACCCCCTCAAGATAGCGTGTCTACCAATTTCACCACGTCGGCACTGTTTTACTACCTGCACGACAGATCAACATCTTCCGTCGTGCTTCCCGGCCTCAACACGAGGGGCGGCCAGGAAAGTCCAAAATTCTAGCATGGAAAAGAATCCCATGCGTGGCCTGCCAGCGAATTATTGCTTGGCGGGCTCACCGGTCGCAGGCGCCGGCGACGAGCTCGTGTTGGCGGGCGCAGCGGGAGCCGGCACGGCAGGCGCCGAGGGCACCGACGACTGGGGTGCGGCAGGCGATCCTGCGGCAGGCGACCCTGCGGCAGGCGACCCTGCGGCAGGCACTGAGCCGTTAGCTGCAGGCACAGCAGCACCAGGAACCGACGAACCGCTCTGCGGTGCAGCGCCGGGCGCCGAAGGCACAGAACGATTCTGCGGGGTGTAGTTCTGCATGAGACCCGAATCGGCAGGTACGGAGCCTGGGCCCTTGTGCCCGATCCACGCCAACGCGCCCGTTGCCACGAAGAACACGACAGCGGCCCATTTGGTCATGCGGGACAGGAAGTTCGCAGCACCTGACGCACCGAACAGGCTACCGGCCGAACCCGTGCCGAAGGAGGAGCCCATATCGGCCCCCTTACCCTGCTGCAAGAGCACCAGAACAATAATGGCCAAGGCAGAAACGACCTGAATGACCATCACGATGCTTAACAAAGAAAACATGACGAACTCCGACTCCGGGAACTGATCGAGCGCCGCCTGAAGACCGCGCCACGCTGTAGGTTGAAATACTGTGTCAAAAACAACGCCGCACCTAAGCTGCGGCGGTCACTCATTCGATCAGGCGGTCACGATGCGCCAGAAATCTTCGGCCTGCAGTGCAGCGCCACCGACCAGGGCACCATCGATATCATCCATGGCGAACAGGCTGGCCGCATTGGCGCCCTTCACACTACCGCCATAGAGCACTTGCACCTGCTCGACACCCAGACCACGCAATGCTGCACGAATAGCAGCATGCACTTCCTGCGCCTGCTCGGGCGATGCAGTCAGACCCGTGCCGATGGCCCACACCGGCTCGTAGGCCAGCACGAGCTTGGCCAGCGATTCGGCGCCCAGCGCAAGCACAGGTGCAAGCTGACGTTCGATAACTGCCAGTGTGCTGCCGCTTTCGCGTTCAGCCAGCGTCTCGCCCACGCACACAACCGGCGTCAGACCGGCAGCCAGCGCGGCCCGCGCCTTGTCTGCCACGATCTGATCGGTCTCGCCATGCAAGGCGCGTCGCTCGGAATGCCCCACCAGCACCCATTTGCAGTCGAAATCGGCCAACATGCTGCCAGCCACTTCGCCGGTGAAGGCACCCTTTTCCTGCGCACTGATATCTTGCGCGCCCCAGGTGATCACGCTGTCGGTCAGGGCAGCAGCGACTTGGGCGAGGTAGGGGAACGGCACACACACGCCCACATCGCAGGCATCTGGCGCCTGCGCCGAGCAGGCAGCACGCAATTGATTGAGCAAACGGCCATTCTCGACCAGATTGCCGTGCATTTTCCAGTTGCCCAGCACGAGGCGCCGACGCGTGCCAGCGCTGGCGCTGTCTGAAGCAGATCCGGATGGCGAGAACGTTGAACCGGTGGAATTGGATGCGGACATTGACGGATTCGGGACAGTTGAAAGTGCCGG
>JBAZPE010000128.1:0-6410 GCA_041648375.1 Burkholderiaceae bacterium
TGGATCGGTGGCGACCGCGACGGCAACCCCAATGTGGACGCCGCCACGCTCGAACGCGCCACCCTGCGCCAGGCCACGGTGCTGCTGGATCACTATCTGCAGGAACTGCACACCCTGGGCGCAGAACTGTCCATCACGACGCTGCTCATCGATGCCGAACCCGAACTGTTGGCCCTGGCTGAGGCCGGCGGCGATCATTCCGCGCATCGCCAGGACGAGCCCTATCGCCGTGCCCTGGTCGGCATGTATGCTCGGCTGGCTGCGACAGCTCGGGCATTGACCGGAACCGATGTGGCGCGACGGGTAAGCGCCGAGGCCGCCCCCTACCCCGATGCACGCGCCTTCGCCGACGACCTGGCGACCATTGCCGCCTCGCTGGGCGACCACCATGCCGCACCGATTGCACGCCTGCGTCTGACGGAACTGCAGCAAGCCGTCGAAGTGTTCGGTTTTCATATGGCGACACTGGACTTGCGTCAAAGCTCGGATGTGCACGAGCAAACGTTGGCTGAGTTGTTTACACGTGCAGGCGTGCAGCGCAACGGTGCGCCACTGGATTACCTGAGCCTGGACGAAGACAGCCGCGTTGCCGTGCTGCGCGCCGAACTGGCTCAAGGCCGCCCGCTGGCCTCCCCCTGGATCACCTACAGCGAGACCACCACGCGCGAGATGAACGTCCTGCGCGCCGCTGCCCAGGCGCGCGCGCGCTATGGCGCTCAGGCACTCACACAGATCGTGGTGTCGCACACCGAGACCTTGAGCGACCTGCTTGAGGTCATGGTGCTGCAAAAGGAAACCGGCCTGATCGCCCCGCCTGGCAGCAACCCGGGCCCCATCGACGGGCTGGCGGTAGTGCCCCTGTTCGAAACCATCCCCGATCTGGAGAACGGTCCGGACATCATGGACCGCTGGCTGGCCCTGCCCGAAGTGCGCGAGCGCATTGCTCGCGTGCAGGACGGCACCCAGGAGGTCATGCTCGGGTATTCCGACAGCAATAAGGATGGGGGCTATCTCACCTCGAACTGGTCGCTTTACCAGGCCGAGCGGGCACTGGTCGAAGTGTTCGAGCGCCGCCGCGTCAAGCTGCGCCTGTTCCATGGTCGCGGCGGGTCGGTCGGGCGAGGCGGTGGTTCCAGCTATGACGCCATTCTGGCGCAGCCGCCGGGCACGGTGTCGGGGCAAATCCGGCTGACCGAACAGGGCGAAGTCATCCAGAGCAAGTACAAGGACGCTGAAGTCGGGCGCTGGCACCTGGAGCTGCTGGTGTCGGCCACCATGGAGAGCAGTCTGACGCCTCAATCCGAGGCTCGCTCGGTCGAAGATGCGCACATGAAACAGTTCGGCCCGGCGTTGGCCCACATGTCCCGTGTGGCACAGCGCAGCTACCGGGGTCTGGTCTACGACACCCCCGGTTTCGCGACTTATTTCTTTGCTGCCACCCCTGTCAACGAAATCGCCGGCCTGAACATCGGATCGCGACCGGCCTCGCGCAAGGGTGGGCAACGCATCGAGGACCTGCGCGCCATCCCCTGGGGATTCTCCTGGGCGCAATGTCGGCTGTTGCTCACAGGGTGGTATGGCGTGGGCACCGCCATTGAGGATTACCTCGAACAGGGCGCCCCCGATTGTCCGGGCACGCGGCCTGCTCGGTTAAAGCAGCTGCGCGCAATGGCATCGGACTGGCCGGTGTTTCGCACGCTGCTCTCGAACATGGAAATGGTGCTGGCCAAATCCGATCTGAATATTGCTGCGGGTTACGCCGAGCTGGTGCCCAACAAGGCGCTGCGCGAGCGAATCTTTGGCGTGATCAGTGACGAACATGCCCGCACCCGAGCCATGCTCAAGTTGCTCACCCAACGCGAATTGCTGGCCGCGGACCCGTTGCTGCAGCAGTCCTTGCAGCAACGGTTTGCGTACATCGATCCGCTCAATTACCTACAAATCGAACTGTTGCGGCGCCATCGCCGAAACACCAATAAAGAAGAGCGTGAGCAGGGTCATGAAGATCGCGTTCAACGTGCCATTCATCTTACCATCAACGGGGTGGCGGCGGGGCTGCGCAACTCCGGCTGATGCTCGCGCATACCTGGGAGATGGGCAATGAAAGTTTCTGTTCAACATACGCTGGCGCAGGCCATGGTGGCATTGCTGCTGGGCTGCTCCGCCACCATCATGGCCACCAGCGCGCAGGCCCAACAAACGCTCGCTCGGGGCGTCACCATGTCCGACATGAGTGCGGTGAAGCAACCTGACGGCAACGTCACCACCCTTCATGCCACGGCGGTGAACAATAGTGGTCAAGCCATTCCATTGCTGAGCGTGCGATTCGAGCTCTACGACGCTGCCAACAAGATGGTGGGTGAAGCCACCGCGTCGCAAGCGAATGTGGCAGCAGGCGAAACATGGAAAATCGCTGTCGACACGCCGGTAACGTTCACCCGATTCACAGTGATGAATGTGGACGCACAGCCCTGAACTGAAGCAATCTGCTTGCACACGCGTTAAGCGCGGCGCTGCCTGACCACCGCTGAGCGCGTTTTCTGCGCAAGATGGAAACCTGTCTTCACTGCACTGCCCCATTTGGGTCACTTCTGCAGCAGAGACAGGTTTTTTTTGCGCTATATCCCTTGACGGGAAATCGGCAGACCTGGGCACGAAAGCCCCAGGTCCTTTCATCATCCACTCGACTTTGCTCTGCCCGGACAATCGACCTTCGATCCTATTTCGGTATGTTATAACATCTCGATCATCGGGGTCTCATGAAGGAGACGTGTGTCGCACGGCGCACTCCGATTGCCCATCCACCCTGCCAACTCGAGTCGATCATTCCCATGACAGTCCAGACTGCCCCTGCAAAACTTCCTGTCACCGTCCTCTCCGGCTTCCTTGGTGCAGGTAAGACGACACTGCTCAATCACATCCTCAACAACCGCGAGGGCCGGCGTGTCGCGGTCATCGTCAACGACATGTCCGAGGTCAACATCGACGCCGCACTCGTGCGTGACGGCGGTGCCGAGCTCTCGCGCACAGACGAAAAATTGATCGAAATGAGCAACGGCTGTATTTGCTGTACGTTGCGCGAAGATTTGCTGATCGAAGTCGATCGGCTGGCTCGGGAAGGCAAGTTCGACCAGTTGGTCATCGAATCAACCGGGATATCCGAGCCGCTGCCCGTGGCGGAAACCTTCACCTTCGCCGGTGAGGATGGCCGCAGTCTGGGCGATGTCGCTCAGCTGGACACCATGGTCACCGTTGTAGACGCCCTGAACTTCCTGCGCGACTACAGCTCCCAGGACAGCTTGCAGACACGTGGGGAATCGTTGGGGGACGAGGATGAACGCACGGTGGTCGACCTGCTGATCGAGCAGGTCGAGTTCTGCGATGTCATCGTGCTCAATAAAATCGACCTGATCGATGCGACAGAGCGCGAGCGTCTGATCGCCATCCTGCACAGCCTGAACCCCCGGGCGCGAATTGAATTTTCGGCGTTCGGCCAGGTCCCGCTTGATCGTGTGCTGAACACAGGCTTGTTCGATTTCGACCAGGCGTCGCAGGCCCCGGGATGGCTGCAGGAATTACGGGGCATGCATATTTCGGAGACCGAGGAATATGGCATCCGCAACTTCGTGTACCGGGCACGCCGCCCCTTTCATCCTCAGCGCTTTCAGGATGTCATCCAGAGCGCATGGCCGGGCGTTATCCGCTCAAAGGGCTTTTTCTGGCTGGCGAGCCATCCCATGATGGCCGGCTCGTGGTCACAGGCGGGTGCCGTTGCGCGCCACGGCCCGGCTGGCCACTGGTGGGTCGCCACACCACAGGCGCAGTGGCCGGACGATCCCGAGACGGTCGCGCTGATCCGCGAGAAATGGGACGATCAGGTCGGCGATGCCCGTCAGGAGCTCGTGCTGATCGGCATCGACATGGACGAGCCCAGCCTGCGGGCGCGCCTGAACGCCTGCCTGCTGACTGACGCAGAAATGGCGGCCGGCCCGCAGGTCTGGGCAACGATGCGCAACCCCCTTGCCGACTGGCCTGTGCCAAGCGATTCGCGAATAGACGCGTCCTGATCAGGTCTGTGGCTTATCCAGCTGTGGCCGTATCCACGCGATCAGTGCCGCAGTCAGATCACGCAGATCGTGTTTGAGCTTGACGTACCCCGCGGTGGGCCGCAGGGTACGTTCATCCATATACAAATTTCGATTGATCTCGATCTGCAGGCTGCTGCGGTGATCGGTCGGGTCACCGAAGGATCTGACGATCTCAACGCCTTTATAAGGATCGTTGATCGTCACATGATAACCACGGCTCTTGAGCCATTGCGCAACGAACGCCCGAAATGCCGGATCGCCGCTTGTGCCATCGCGGTCACCCAGCACAAAATCAGGATGCACCAGACCAGGCTGATCGGTCGCGTAGGCACCGGCAACACTGGGCATGGAATGACAATTGATGTGCCAGACCTTGCCGAATCTGCCATGGGCGGCATCGATCAATGCGCCCAGACGATCATGATAGGGCTGCCAGCAGGCTTCGATACGATGGGCAACCTCCTGCACCGACAGCTTGCGGTCGTAAAGCGGTGTGCCATCATCCAGCATGCGCCAGATCAGCCCCTTGCCCAGCTTCACCTTGGGCGATACCACCGTGTCGCCGGGCCAGATGTCATCCATCAGCAGACTGTCGATCTCGGCTGCAGAACGATTGGCGTCGATATAGGCGCGTGGAAAAAGCGCCGCAAGCAAAGGCACACCCATCGTGACCGCATCGGACCACAGATCGTCAACCCAGGTGTCCTCGGCGGTGCGTAGCGCAGCCGGATCGGCAATGCTTCCAAAGTCGGGAGGATAGCTTGTACCGCTATGGGGCGAGTCCAGCACCAATGGAACATGGGACGCCGCTGCAGGGTCATCGTGCAGCATGGCAAGACGGTATGAAAGCGGTTCGGTAATCAGCATGAAAGGTCTTTCCGGTAAGCCCGCCGCACCAGGTGACGCAGCGGGCAGGAACATCACATCTTGATGTTCGCTTCCTGGGCGATGCGCTTGTTCTTGGCGATTTCACCTGCGATTTTCTTGGCAAAATCGGCGGGGGTATCCTTCACGGGCTCGGCCCCCAAAGCCTGCAGCCGCTGAACGGTGTCCGGGTCGGACTCGACCTTGGCCACTGCCGCCGCGAGCTTGTCCACGACGGGCTTGGGCAGATTGGCCGGCGCCACCAGGCCAAACCAGGACGTATCGTTCACGGGGGCCAGACCGACTTCAGCGAACGTGGGCACATCGGGCAGGTTCGCCACACGCTTGGGCGAGGCCACCGCCAACGCGATCAATTTGCCGGCCTGCACATGTGGCAACGTCGAGGGCAGATTGTCATACATCACATCGACCTGCCCGGCCAGTGCGTCGTTAAGTGCAGGGCCCACGCCACGATAAGGGACATGCAGCAGATCCGTGCCGGACGCGATCTTGAAAAGCTCGCCCATCATGTGCGATACCGAGCCATTACCGGCTGATGCGTAGGTCAGCTTGCCGGGCTCGGCCCGGGCAAGCTTGACGAACTCAGCCATGTTCTTGGCTGGCACCTTCGGGTTGATCGTCATGATGTTCGGTACTGCGGCGAGATTGGCAATCGGTGTGAAGTCCTTCTCGGCATCAAAGCCAAGATTCGAATAAACGGCAGGATTGATGCCATGTGTGCTGGCCGTTGCAATACCCAGCACATAACCATCGGGCGACGCTTGTGCGATGGCGCCACTGCCGATCGAACCGCCCGCACCACCCCGGTTCTCGACCACAATCACCTGACCGAGCTCCTTGCCCAGTTTGTCGGCGAACATGCGTCCCACGATATCGGTGGTGCCTCCGGCCGGGAATGGAACGATCAGGCGGATGGGCTTGTTGGGATAGTCGTTGTCCTGCGCTTGCGCGGCCGGTGCGAGCACGCCTGCCACCAACGCAACACCTGTACAGACTGCAAGCAAAAATCGATTGTGTTTCATACCTTCCCCGTTTTTGAATCTGCTTGTTGTTCGAGCGTCTTCAGTCACGCCAAAGCGAGATATTGAAGACCTTCAGGCACGCATTCTTGCGGGTAGATGGCGTTTGTACAAACGAAAGATTCTCCTTAAGCTATGACTTTATTTCATGCCAAGGGGAAACCCTGAGGCTTTTCGGAAAGGTCATGCGACGCACTTCTCCCTCTCTAACCGACCTCCAGGCATTTGAATCTGCGGCGCGCCACGGCAGCTTCACCCATGCCGCCAGGGAATTGCACGTGACGCAGGGGGCAGTGAGTAAACAGGTCAAGCAGCTCGAGGCATTCGTGGGCACTCAGCTGTTCACCCGGGTGCGTCAAGGCCTGGTGCTCACTGAAAACGGGCGACGTTACCTGCAAAAAATAGGTAAGGGTCTGGA
>JBAZPE010000129.1:0-6355 GCA_041648375.1 Burkholderiaceae bacterium
CTCCACGGCATCCCCTGTCACGACCAGGGGAACGCGTGCCGACGGTGCAAGGCCCATTTCGCTGCGCAGGGCGCGAACGGCATCCACCTGAAGCTTCAGCTGTGCCAGGGCGTCGCAGGCTTCTGCGTCCAGCCAGGCGACATCCGGTTGGGGATAGGGCTGGACACTGATGCTGTCCGGCTTATCGGCGGCGCGCTTGCCAGCCACCACCGACACTTTTTGCCACAACGCTTCGGTAATGAAAGGAATGATGGGGTGGGCCAGTCGCAGCGTGGTTTCGAGCACGCGTATTAACGTGTGGCGGGTGGCCGCCTGCTGGGCGGGCGTGCCGGTCTGGATCTGCACTTTCGCCAATTCCAGATACCAGTCGCAGTACTCATCCCAGACGAAGCGATAGAGTGTGTTGGCAACGTTGTCGAAGCGGTACTCGGCGAAGCCGCGTGCGACATCGCGCTCGACATCCTGCAAGGTGCTGAGTATCCAGCGATCGGCGATGGAGAGCTCGCCATCATGTTGCAGGCTGTGGCCCTCGGTGTTCATCAGCACGAAGCGGGTGGCATTCCATAGCTTGTTGCAGAAGTTGCGATAGCCTTCGCAGCGCTTGAGGTCGAAATTGATATTGCGGCCCAAGGTGGCATAGGCCGCCATGGTGAAGCGCAGCGCATCGGTGCCAAAGGCCGGAATGCCTTCCGGGTACTGCTTGCGTGTGGCCTTTTCGATCGCGCCGGCCTGCTTGGGATTCATCAGGCCATATGTGCGCTTCTGCACCAGGGTTTCGAGATCCACGCCGTCGATCAGGTCGACCGGATCCAGCGTGTTGCCCTTGGATTTGCTCATTTTCTGGCCGTCGGCATCCCGCACCAGACCGTGCACATACACGTGCTTGAACGGGATGGTGCCGGTGAGATGGGTGCTCAGGATGACCATGCGGGCCACCCAGAAGAAGATGATGTCAAAGCCGGTGACCAGCACGCTCGAGGGCAGATAACGCGCGAGATCTTCGGTCTTTTCCGGCCATCCCAGCGTGGTGAAGGGCACCAGACCCGACGAGAACCAGGTGTCCAGCACATCTGCGTCACGACGCAGCTCACCCGTCACACCTGCGGCACGGGCCTGGGCGATCGCATCTTCTTCGTCACGCGCGACGAATACCTGTCCGTCTTCGGCATACCAGGCCGGAATCTGATGGCCCCACCACAGTTGGCGCGAGATGCACCAGTCCTGGATGTTTTCCAGCCACTGGTTGTACGTGTTGGTCCAGTTTTCGGGGTAGAACGCGATGCTGCCGTCGCGTACGACGTCCAGCGCCACTTCCGTGATGCTCTTTCCAGGGTTCAGCGAGCCTTCGGGAGCCGGTTTGCTCATGGCCACGAACCACTGGTCGGTCAGCATGGGCTCGAGCACCACGCCGGTGCGCTCGCCGCGGGGCTGCATCATCTTGTGGGCTTCGACGGCCACCAGGTAGCCGTCTTGTTCGAGCTGGTCGACAACGGCCTTGCGGGCGACGAATCGATCCATGCCTCGAAATTGTTCGGGACCGTTGTCGTTGACGCGGGCATCCAGCGTAAAAATCTCGATCAGAGGCAGGTTATGACGCAGGGCGCAGGCATAGTCGTTGAAATCGTGCGCACCTGTGATTTTCACGACGCCGGTGCCGAATGCCGGATCCACGAAATCATCGGCGATGATCGGGATGTTGCGATCGCACAGCGGAAGCTCGACCAGCTTGCCCAGCAGGTGGGCATAGCGCGTATCGTCGGGATGCACGCACAGCGCGCCGTCGGCCAGCATGGTTTCGGGGCGCGTGGTGGCGATGGTCAGGCCCCGCAGGGTGACTTCGTTGCCTTCGGCGTCGATGATGGTCTGCGGGCCGTCCACGAATGGATACAGAATCCGCCACATGTGGCCATCGGTTTCTTCCATCAGCACTTCGAGATCCGACACGGCGGTGAGCAGCTTGGGATCCCAGTTCACCAGGCGTTTGCCGCGGTAGATCAATCCTTGTTCATACAGCCGGACAAAGGTCTCACGCACGCCCGCAGACATGCGCTCGTCCATGGTGAAGTACTCGCGCGGCCAGTCGGCAGAGGTACCCAGGCGGCGAACCTGCGACGTAATGGTGCTGCCCGACGTTTCCTTCCAGGCCCAGACCTTGTCGACGAATGCGGTGCGACCCAGGTCGTGGCGCGTGATTTTCTGCGCCTCGAGTTGTCGTTCCACCACGATCTGCGTGGCGATGCCGGCGTGATCGGTGCCCGGGATGAGCACGGTGTCGTCACCCGCCATGCGGCGGTAGCGGGTCAGCCCGTCCATGATCGTGTGATTGAAGGCGTGCCCCATGTGTAGCGTACCGGTCACATTGGGAGGCGGAAACTGGATCACGTAGGGGTCGCCGTTTCCTGTCTGGACGTGCCGGCCTGCGGTAAAGTAACCGCGACGTTCCCATTCGTCATACCAGGTGCGTTCGATCTGCGCGGGCTCGAAGCTCTTGGAGAGCTCGTCGACGATGGGCGTCAGGTCGGACGGCACCGATGGGGCGGTGCCAGCGTCGGGCAGGGCGGGTGAGGCAGGAGCTGTCATGGTGTTCCGTAGGGCAGGGGAGGCTAGCAGCGGGGGATTTTCATCCCGCTTGGCGCTTGGGTTAACCCGTAATTCTAAGATGTATAACGCCATCTTGGCATGGTAGAATGCCGGGTTACTGTAAACCATTGTTTTTGTGGAGTTTCCATGTCTATTGAGCGCACCCTCTCGATCATCAAGCCCGACGCCGTCGCCAAGAATGTCATTGGCAAGATCGTGGCCCGTTTTGAAGAGGCCGGTCTGAAGGTCGTCGCTGCACGTCTGCAGCAACTGTCGCGCGCCGACGCAGAGCGTTTCTACGCTGTACATGCTGCCCGTCCTTTCTTCAAGGATCTGGTCGACTTCATGATCTCCGGTCCTGTGTTCGTTCAGGCCCTGGAAGGCGAAAACGCGATCCAGACCAACCGTGACCTGATGGGCGCAACCGATCCCAAGAAAGCAGAGAAAGGCACGATCCGCGCCGATTTCGCCGACAGCATCGACGCCAACGCCGTGCACGGTTCCGACGCGCCTGAAACGGCCGCCGTTGAAATCGCTTTCTTCTTCCCGGAAATCAATATTCACAGCCGTTGATCGGCTGATGACCAGACCACCCATCCGGCAGTCTGGTCAACACGTTGAGAACATCATGCCGAACGACGATCGCGTTAATTTATTGGGCCTGGATGCACCTGCACTTGCGGAACTCGTTTCGCAGTGGGGGGGCAAGCCCTTTCGCGCTCGTCAGTTGCAACGCTGGATGCATCAGCGCCAGGCAGACTCTTTCGACGAGATGACCGATCTGGCTCGCGGTTTTCGCGAGCAGCTCGATCAGCACTGTCGAATCACAGGTCCGACGCTGTCCACCGCTCAGCGCTCCACCGACGGTACACGCAAGTGGCTGTTCGATGTTGGCGCGGGCAACGCGATCGAAACCGTGTTCATTCCCGAAGACGACCGTGGCACCCTGTGCATGTCCAGTCAGGCTGGCTGCACGGTGGGCTGCCCATTTTGCTCGACCGGGTATCAGGGCTTCAACCGCAACCTCACTGCTGCCGAGATCATCGGCCAGCTGTGGTGGGCGAACCGGGCGTTGCGTGCCGACACCTCGGGCACCCGTCTGGCAGCCGATGCCGCAGGTGCGCCCGCACGTGCGCTGTCCGATACCCGCGCCGTGACCAATGTCGTGATGATGGGCATGGGTGAACCGCTCCTCAATTACGACCCCCTGGTCACTGCCTTGCGGCTCATGCTCGATGACAATGCCTATGGCCTGTCGCGTCGGCGTGTGACCGTGTCTACCTCGGGCGTCGTGCCCATGATGGACAGACTCTCGCAAGACTGCCCGGTGGCCCTGGCTGTGTCATTGCACGCGCCCAACGACGCACTGCGTGATCGGCTCGTTCCGCTGAACAAGAAGTACCCGCTTGCCGAGCTGCTCGCAGCCTGCAACCGCTATCTTGAATTCGCCCCGCGCGACTTCATCACATTCGAATACGTCATGCTCGATGGCGTGAACGACGCCGACGAGCATGCGCTCGAGCTGATTCAGATTGCCCGGCAGGTTCGGTGCAAGATCAATCTGATTCCGTTCAATCCCTTTCCCCAATCCGGGTTGCATCGATCCAGCCATCTCCGCGTGCGGCAATTTGCGCAGCGTCTGATGGATGCAGGCGTCATGACGACCACGCGTAAAACGCGTGGCGACGACATCGATGCCGCCTGTGGCCAGCTTGCAGGCGAAGTGCGCGATCGCACGCGCATTGCCGAGCGGATGGCGACGCAACGACAGTCCATCCCGATTCGTCAGGTACCCGCATGACAGCTAGCGATACATCTGTTGCAGGATCGACCCTCCCGACAACGGGGCAGGCACTGCGTGCGCTGCGTGAGGCGCAGGGGCTCACGCCCGAAGACGTCTCCAGTCGCATCAAGTTTTCGCCTCGACAGATACGTGCGCTCGAAAGCGAGGATTGGGCCGCTTTACCCACCGGTGTGTCGCTTCGTGGCCTGGTGCGCAGCTATGCGCGTCTGCTCGGTGCAGATGCCGAGTCCTTGGTCGCCACCGTGGCGCCCCAGGTGGGCGCACACAGCATGCGCCCCGAAGAAGACGCCCAGGTGCGCCAGGGCCGAGCCGTCATGGCTTCCCGCGTGCCGATGGTGGCTGCCGATGACGTCGGTGGGGGCATTTCCTGGGGGTGGCTGGTGATCATTCTTGCCTTTGTTGGGGCAGGTATCGCCTATGCGTTCTGGCAGGGTTGGTTGCCCCAGCATTGGTTGCCCGCCGGTTGGTTTTAATATTGAAATCGCGGCCGCCGGCCAGTTCAGGCGTACATAATCGATGACCGACATTCTGCAAGCATCCTTGTCCGACGTGCCAGGCACGCCTTCCGTTGCCGGTGCATTGGCGCGACGCGCCACGCGTGCCGTGTCCGTTCGCTGGGGGCAGCGCGTCGTCACCATTGGTGGGCAAGCCCCTGTCGTGGTTCAGTCCATGACCAACACCGACACCGCAGACGCCATTGCGACCGCCATTCAGGTCAAGGAATTGGCCATAGCGGGCTCCGAACTGGTGCGCATTACGGTCAATACCCCGGAAGCCGCACGTGAGGTGATTGCCATTCGCGAGCAACTCGATCGCATGGGCATCGACACCCCGCTGGTGGGCGACTTCCACTACAACGGTCACAAGCTGTTGACGCAGTTCCCCGATTGCGCCCAAGCGCTCTCCAAGTACCGGATCAATCCGGGGAACATGGGTGGTGGCAAGAAGCGTGACGACAACTTTGCCCAGATGATCGAAGTGGCCTGCCTGCACGGCAAGCCGGTGCGCATTGGGGTGAACTGGGGCAGCCTGGATCATGAACTGATGGCTCGCAAGATGGACGAGAACAACGCGCGCTCGCAGCCCTGGTCGGCCCAGGCCGTCATGCGTGATGCGTTGGTCGTCTCGGCCATCTCCAACGCCCAGCGTGCCGAGGAACTCGGGTTGCCCGGTGACGCCATCGTGCTGTCCTGCAAGGTCAGCCATGTGCAGGATCTCATCGCCGTCTATCGGGATCTTTCAGCGCGTTGCGACTATCCCGTACACCTCGGGCTCACTGAAGCCGGCATGGGCAGCAAAGGTATCGTGGCCTCCACGGCCGCCTTGTCCGTGCTGCTGCAGGAGGGTATCGGCGATACCATCCGGATTTCGCTCACGCCCGAACCCAACGGCGACCGCACGCGTGAGGTGGTGGTCGGGCAGGAAATCCTGCAGACGATGGGCCTGCGCGCGTTCACGCCGATGGTCATCGCCTGTCCGGGATGCGGTCGCACCAGCAGTACGTTTTTCCAGGAACTCGCCGACAGCATTCAGTCCTATCTGAGGCGGCAAATGCCGTTGTGGCGCGAGCAGTATCCCGGTGTCGAATCCATGAACGTCGCGGTCATGGGCTGTGTGGTCAACGGTCCGGGTGAAAGTCGGCATGCGGACATCGGCATCAGCCTGCCGGGAACCGGCGAAGTGCCTTCGGCCCCGGTGTTCGTTGACGGCGAAAGGACCGTGACGCTGAAGGGCGACCATATCGCCGAAGAGTTTCAGGCGATTGTTGAAAGTTATGTCGCACGGCGTTACGGCGTGCTTGCGGCCAATCATCTCTAAGAAGGGAAGTCCGCCGGCCAACCGCCGTGCGGGCGGTGAAATACAGACATGAGTACTGCGTTTAAGAAAGTGACCGGATTGCGCGGCATGAATGACGCCCTGCCGGGTGCCGCCGAGCGATGGGTCGCATTGGAAGAAATCGTTCGTCAGTGG
>JBAZPE010000130.1:0-6328 GCA_041648375.1 Burkholderiaceae bacterium
AGGCAAGCTCGGCGGCGATGCCGTCGTTGGGCGTCATACGCCAGCCGCTCTGAGCAAACCGTAGCCACTTACCCAGAATCAGATGCATGAATACGCCTGCTTGAAGCAGTGCGTCGGCGTGAGCGGGCGCACTGCCGTCCACGATGCCATTGCGCATGGCCTGACACAAGGATGACTGCACGCGTTCGGTGATCTGGTTGATACGATCAAGCAGACGTTTGTCTTCGGTCACCAGCGCGTCGCCGGTCAGCACGCGCGTGAGGCCGCGATTGTCCTGGGCAAAGCGCAACAGCGCGACGATTATTCGGCGGGCCTGCTCCGCCCCAGGTTGATCCTGGGTGGCGATGTCATCGAGGATGGCAAACAGGGCATGGTCGATCTCGTCTATCAGCCCCTCGAACATCTGCGCCTTGCTGGCGAAGTGGCGGTATAGCGCGGCTTCTGAAATCTGCATGCGTGCGGCCAGCGCAGCGGTGGTGATGCGTGCCGCCTGCGGCTGCTCGAGCATGAGAGCCAGCGTATGCAGGATCTGGGTTTTGCGAGCGCCTGGGGCAATGGCCATGTCAAACCTTAGCGGGTCGATCAAGCGCGTAGCGGGCGCCGATTCAACAGAAGATCGGAAACCGAGTTCACACGCAGATCGACGTACGCCGGGCGGGCGTGGCGGGCGGCGGCGAAGGGGGTGCCGGGATGATGGACGAAGACCGTTCGCAGCCCCACTTGCCGTGCGCTGCGCAGGTTCACCAAGGTGTCCTCCACCAAGGTGGCCTGATGGGCCGCCACACCTTCGCGCGCCAGCACATAGCGCAACAGGGCGGGTGAGGGTTTGGGGCGGTATTGGGTGTGCCAGCGCATGTGTTCGATCGACCAGATGCTTTTGAACTGCTGCAGGATGCCCAGGTGCTTGAGCACCTCACGCGCGTAATCCATGGGGGCATTGGTGAGGAGCACCTTGCGGCCCGGCAGTCGACTCAGCTTGTAGGCCAGTCCTTTTTCGGCGCGCACCAGATTGGCCGTGTCGAAATCATGGCAGCGTGCCAGGAAGTCGTCGGCGTTCACGCCATGGTGGCGCACCATGCCGATGACCGTTGCGCCATAGCGCTGCCAGTACAGCCTGCGCAACCGGTTGGCTTCGGCCTCGTCCACCCCCAGGAACTCGACCACGGCTGCCGTCATGGCGCGATCGATGTAGGGAAAAATCGCGTGCGACGTGTCGTGCAGCGTATTGTCCAGATCGAACAGCCACACCCGGCTATGTGCGTTGCCAGACTGCGGGCGACGTGAGCGCACGAGTCGCACCTTGGGTGCAACCAGTACGCGATGCCGGGCCATCAATGGGCGCTGATCATGGTGCCCACGCCTTGATCCGTCAGGATTTCAAGCAACAGGCAATGCGGCACGCGGCCGTCCACGATGTGTACCGAATTCACGCCATTGCGGGCTGCATCCAGCGCCGACGCGATTTTTGGCAGCATGCCGCCGGAGATCGTGCCATCTTCGAACAGTTCGTCGATGGTTTGTGCCGAGAGTGCGCGCAGCAGCTTGCCGTTCTTGTCCAGCACCCCGGGGGTGTTGGTCATCATCAGCAGCTTTTCGGCGCCCAGCACTTCGGCCATCTTGCCGGCCACGACGTCAGCATTGATGTTGTAGGCCATGCCATCTTCGCCGTAACCGATAGGCGAGATCACGGGGATGAACTGATCGTCCTGCAGGGCCTTGACGACCGCCGCCTCGACCTGCGTGATTTCACCCACGTAACCGATGTCGAAAGGCTTGTCGGGATCGTCCTTGTTGACGAACAGCTTGCGACGCGCCTGAATCATGCCGCCGTCCTTGCCCGTCAGACCGACGGCCTTGCCGCCGACCTCGTTGATCATCATGACGATGTCTTGCTGGACCTGGCCACCGAGCACCCACTCGACCACTTCCATGGTCTCGGCGTCGGTCACGCGCATGCCCTGAATGAACGTGCCCTGCTTGCCGATTCGACGCAGTGCATCGTCGATCTGCGGGCCGCCCCCATGCACCACGACCGGATTGAGACCCACCAGCTTGAGCAGGACGACATCGTGCGCAAAGCTGCGCTGGAGGTTTTCATCGATCATGGCGTTGCCGCCGTATTTCACGACGATGGTCTTGCCGTGGAAGCGCCTGATGTAGGGCAGCGCTTCAGAAAGAACGCCCGCCTTGGTAGCAGGAGACATTACGGCAGCAGCATCAGGTTTATCGGTCATGTGTCAGGTCACGGTCGGAACAGCATTTCAAGAATCGGAATGATGCATCAGGTGCGTGGCAGGCATGGATGCCGGCACCGGAACTGCGTCACCCGTCAGCATAACGGTTGATTGTAAACGTCTGCATTTCCTTATAACTGAACAGTATGGAAGTGGCCGTACAAATAACCGTGAATCAGTTAAAGTTTTTTTCCATGACCTACAGGAGACACTACATGCCGTTCACATTTTTCCGCCGTGCCTTGACGGCGCTTGCCGTGACATCCGCCCTGGCGGCGGCTGGCGCAGCGCAGGCCGGCACGCTGGTGATCGGGGCCTCGGAGGTCCCGCACGCGCAACTGCTCGAACACGTCAAGCCTGCATTGGCCCAAGAGGGAGTCGTGCTGGACATCAAGGTATTCAGCGACTATGTACAGCCCAACCTGCTGGTCGCAGAAAAACAATTGGATGCGAATTTTTTCCAGCATCAGCCCTATCTGGACACCTTCAACAAGGACAGGGGTACCAAGCTGGTATCGGTGGGGCAGGTTCATGTCGAACCTTTTGGCGCCTATTCCCGCAAGGTGAAGAGCGCCGACGATCTTAAAGAGGGGGCAACTGTCGCGTTGCCTAACGATCCGTCAAACAGCGGTCGCGCCTTGCTATTGCTGCAAAAGCAGGGGTTGATCAAGCTGCGCGAGGGCGCAGGCGTGACGGCGACGCCGGCGGACATCGTGGACAACGCCAAAAAGCTGAAATTTCGCGAGCTCGAAGCCGCCATGCTGCCGCGTGCCCTTGATGACGTGGATCTCGCGCTGATCAATACCAACTATGCCTTGCAGGCCGACCTGGTGCCCACGCGGGATGCCTTGTTTATCGAAGGGGCGGAGTCGCCCTACGCCAACATCGTGGTTACGCGTGAGGACAATCGCGACTCGGCCGACATCGGCAAGTTGCTCAAGGCGCTGCATTCGGACGACGTACGCCGTTTCATCGAACAGCAGTACAAGGGCGCCGTGGTGCCCGCGTTCTGATCAACCTGCGGCCAGGGCCTTTTCGACCGTTGCGCGGAACTCGGCCTTGTCGTATTCGCCCAGGTAGCGTTTGATGATGTTGCCCTGGCGGTCGATCAGGAATGCAGTGGGCGTGAGACGCACGTCGCCGAAAGCGCGTGCGATCTCGCCCCGGCTGTCCAGTGCGACCGGGAAGGGCAGCTTGCGGGTCTGGGCGAAGTTGATGACGTAGTTGGCCGGGTCGTATTGCATGGCCACGGCTACGGTCTCATAGCCGCGTGGGGCGTAGGTCTCATAGTGGCTGATGTTGTCCGGCATCTGCTTGACGCAGGTCACGCAGCTGGTTGCCCAGAACTTGACCAGCACCACTTTGCCCCGCAGGTCATGCATCGAAAATGTCTGGCCGTCGATCGTCGCGAACGCGACGTCGGGCGCGGCCTGGGCCGGGCGCCACATAAACCATGTGGTCACGCCTGCAATCAGCAGAACAGCCATCGATGCGATGATTTTTTTCATTTGATCGGCATCGCCTCGACCGCCGTGCCGCCGCTTACGCCGCCCAGATTATTGCCGTCGGGAGACAGTGTGTCGATGGGGGCGGCCTGCTGCTCGGCGCTGGGATTGCTCTTGCCTGCTGCGCCCGCCTCGGCACCGGAGAGCCGGATGGCTTCTTCGCGGGTAATGGTTTCGAACAGCTTGACCACGCGCTGCACGCCTCCCACGCCTGCCGCGGCATTCGCTGCGTAGCGTCCTTCGTTCTCGGTCACCAGACCCAGCAGATAGACCGTGCCGCGGTTGGTGGTGACATCGATGGTGTTCGAGGGCACATATTGGGTGCGAATCAGCACTGACTTGACCTTGGAGGTGAGCCAGGTGTCGTTGGTGCGCGACGAGAAAGGCTGGGCGGGGCCGACGGTGATCTGATCGACCACCGATTTGACGTTCAGGATGCCGCGCGCCAGAGTGACCGACTGCGTCTTCATTTCGGCAGTGGGCACGTCACCGGTGAGCAGGACTTTGCCGTTGTAGACGTGCGCGTCGACCTTGGCGGTATCGCCCAGGCGGCGGTTGATCTCGCCCACCACCTTGAAACCGATGTTCTTGTCATCAAGCTGTGTGCCCGAGGAGCGGCGGTCGGTGATGACGACTGCTGTGCCGGCCGCAGCGGTGCCGCCGACGATCAGGGGCACGCAGGCAGACAGTGCCGAAGAGAGGGCCACCACGACGGCCAGGCAGGCGGCCGGTCGGATCAGGCTTCTGGTGTCCAGCTTCATTCGGTATCTCCAAGCAGAAATGCGTCGATGCCATCGCACAGGGCGTGCAGCAGCAGAATATGAACTTCCTGTATGCGCATGGTGCGATCGTGCGGCACACACAGATGGACGTCGCGTTCGGTCATGAGTTCCCCCAGCACGCCGCCCTCTTTGCCGGTGAGGGCAATAATTCGCATTTCACGCTCGTGCGCAGCGCCGACGGCGCGCAGCACGTTGGCGGAATTGCCACTGGTGGAAATGCACACCAGCACATCGCCCGGGCGTCCCAGCGCGTTGACCTGACGCTCGAAGACGTCGTCAAAGCCGTAGTCGTTGCCGACCGCGGTCAGGATGGAGGTGTCGGCACTGAGCGTAATGCCGGCCAGCGGCAGGCGTTCACGCTCGAAGCGCCCGACCAGCTCGGCAATGAAGTGCTGGGCGTCGGCCGCAGATCCCCCGTTGCCGCAAGCCAGAATCTTGCAATCATTGGTGAGCGCGTTGAACAACAAGTCCACGCCTTGTGCCAGCGGCTCGGCCAGCGCGGCGCGACTGTGTTCAAAGGCGGTGATCGCGTCCGCGAAGTGGGACGACATGCGAGAGGTCATATCCATGCGAAGCATTATATGGCGCGCGGCTCAGTCCAGTGCAAAAGCCTGTTGCAGCCACAGAATGGCGTCGCCGTCGAAGGCCACGACATCGAAACGCGCGGCGGGTTGGACCGGGCGGCGCAGATCGTGCTTCATCAGCCTGATCAGGCCTGGCAACAGAAAGCCTGCCGCACGGATCAGCCGGGCCTGCTTGGCCGACGTAATGCTGGCGAGCGCGCCGCCGTACGTGCTGGCGGTGCGGGCGCGCACCTCCACGAACACGATGACGTCGCCATCGCGCATGACCAGATCGATCTCGCCCATGCGGCAGCGGGGATTGCGCGCCAGCAGCCTCAGGCCCGCCTGCAAGAGATGATCGAGCGCAAGGTTTTCGTAATGGGCGCCGGTTGCCTGCCTCGGACTGTGGGTGGGCGCACGGCGTGGCGGATCAGGCGTGTCACCGTCCGCACGCCGCTGCGCACGCCGCTGCGCACGCCGCTGCCGGGTGATCAGTCGCTTGCGCGCCAGGATTTGCGCCTGCCGTGCGCGGGCAAAGGCGCAGGCATGCGGGTCGTAACGCCAGGTCATAGCGTCTACACTCGCATACTTCGCCCCACGCATGCTGCCCAGATGACCAAAAACATCCCGCCCACCGTTACACCCGAGCCATCGGTCGAGCCTGCATCCATGCCTGATGCGGTGTCTGAGTCCGCGTCTGCGCCTGCGTCCATGCCTGATGCGGTGTCCGAGTCCACGTCTGCGCCTGCGCCCGATGGTTGGCGCCGCGTGGCCGACAAAGTGGCGGGCCAGCATTGGCCCACCGCCACCCTGTACGTGGTAGCCACGCCCATCGGCAATCTGGGGGATCTGGGGTTGCGGGCCTGGCAGGTGTTGTCTCGCGCCAGCATCATCGCTGCCGAGGACACGCGTGCGACGCGTACGCTGCTCGATGCGTGGGGCATCGGCACACCGCTGATGGCCGCGCATCGCCACAACGAAGCCGCGGCGGCTCAGTCCATTTGTGATCGGTTGTCCCGTGGAGAAACGGTTGCACTGGTGTCGGATGCGGGCGCACCGGCAGTGAGTGATCCCGGCGCTCGCATTGTGCGCGCCGTGCGTGAAGCGGGCCTGCGCGTGGTGCCCATCCCCGGCGCCAGTGCCGTCATTGCCGCCCTGATGGGCAGTGGCGTCACCACAGATGCCAACCCGGCGTTCGTGTTCGCAGGGTTTGCACCGACCAAATCAGCCGCGCGCAGTCGTTG
>JBAZPE010000131.1:0-6314 GCA_041648375.1 Burkholderiaceae bacterium
GCGCACAATCGGCGAACGGATGAGGTAATCCGAGATTTTGGCGGGTTCACCCCATACGATGTTCAGCACGCCTTTGGGCAAGCCTGCATCGTGAAACATCTGGGCAATGGCCATCACGGCCGAAGGCGAATCTTCCGGTCCTTTCAGAACCAGTGTGCAACCCGCGCCGATGGCTGCAGCAACCTTCCGAATCGCCTGGTTGTACGGGAAGTTCCACGGCGTGAATGCGACGCACACGCCAATCGGTTCGCGCACCACGAACTGCCGAACTTCGGGGCTACGGGGCGTGATGACACGCCCATAGATTCGACGACATTCTTCAGCGTGCCAATCGGTATGGTCGGCGCAGCTGACCACTTCACCCACGGCCTCGGCCAGTGGTTTACCTTGGTCCAACGTGATATTGCGGCCGATTTCCTTGGCACGCTCGCGCGACAGCTGGCCCACTCGGCGCAGAATGGCCGAGCGATCCAGCGGCGAGCTGTGTTTCCAGGTCTCGAACGCACGTTGTGCAGCCAGCAGCGCCCGATCCAAATCCTTCTCAGTGGCGTGGGGCAACTTGCCCAGAACATCCCCGTTTGCAGGATTGACGACATCCTGCGTGGCACGTTGTTCGCCACTCACAAACTCGCCATCGATATACAACGCATACTGGTTGGTCATCATTTTTCCGTAGGGTGATATGACAAGTTCCATCATACCAATGGTATGCGTCCTGTCTGCGAAGACTTACGGGCGGTCGTGGGAGGACGCGCAGAATTTCGTGCAAGGGGTGGCCAGGGCCCCATCTTGCCAGTGCTTGACACCGGGAATCAGGCGTTCCTCCCGGCGATACATGTGACTCAGGCGACTTTGTCGTAGGATATCGGTTGTGCAGCGCCAGGCCTGTGTCTTTGTGTCGGTCGACCGGGCGACGCATCTCGTCCAATGTCCCGCGTTCAACGAAGGCACCCCCAAGGAGCGCCATGACTTACTGGGCCACACATCGATATGGTCGACCGATCAGCGTCGTCATTGCCGACGATCATGCCATTGTCATCGAAGGTTTGAAATCGGTCCTGCGTAATGAATCGGATATCACCGTGGTCGGCACTGCACTCACCATCACACAGCTGATGGCCTGTCTGAGGTCGAATCAATGCGATGTTCTCATTTGTGACTACTCCTTCGAGGAGGACGCTGAGCCTGATGGCCTGAATTTGTTCAAGCGTCTGAAACGTGAGTTTCCCGACCTTGCGATCATCGTGCTGACGGCACACCAGGCGATTGCATCGTTCGTCTATCAGGTGATGGATACGGGCGTATTCGGTTTCCTTAGAAAATCTAGCGAAGAGATCAGCAGACTGCCCCACATCATCAGAACCGTACGCGCAGGCGGACAGTTCAAGGATCTCGCCAGTGCTGCCGTGATGTTGCAAAACGGCAATCGAAAAACGCCGTCACTCGATGTGCTCTCGGAACGCGAGCTCGAGGTATTTCGTATGCTAGGCCGGGGGATGACCGTCAGCGAAATAGCAGCCCATACGAATCGCAGTGTCAAAACCGTGAGCACCCAGAAGCTCAAGGCGATGCGCAAGTTCGGAGCGGTGTCCGATGCTGATCTATATCGCATCTATCTCGAGAACTTCAGCTGATCGCAGAGCCTGCGCCTGGTGTTGAACGCGCTTGGGCATCAACGGCTGCGCCCGCAGGTTCACTGGCCGTTGTCTCAGCACGTTCATCAGCGGCCTCATCGCCACGCTCACCCGCACTTGCGTCAGTCCCTTCACCCACAATCCCGTTGGCGTCGGCTGTCTCATACTGTGCCCGGCGACTCTTTTCGATATCCACAAGCCACATCAATACATCACCGACATCGTTCAGACACTCCTCCGATACGAATGAATAACGCGTGCCGGTCTTGAAGATCTTTCGAGCCAAGGAGATGTTCTGCACGACGGGTATGCCCATCTTTTTCGCATGCTCGATCACCGCCATCGCCCGCTCGTCGGTTTCCATGACAGAGATGAACGGCAGTGGCGCGATCGAGAGATTGATATAGACACCGATCGCGATGTGAGTGGGATTGGCCAGAACAAAGGTCGATTGCTCGACGTTGCCCATCACCTCACCTGAAAGCAATTCACGACCCAGGCGACGCTGTTCCTGCTTGATCTCAGGTGCGCCGTTTTGTTCCTTGCTTTCGCGTTTCACCTCATCGCGCGTCATTTTGAGTTCACGGATGTAAAGCTGGTACTCCAGGAACGCGTCCAGAAGAGTCAGCAGCAGTGTCGTGCCCAGCAGTGTCATCACAAGCGTGAAGGCCAGGTCAGCAAGAATGAGCAGCAGATTCGCAGGCGCGACACGGGGCAGTGTGAGAATCTCCGTTCGATACGACTGCCAGAACACCACCGCCGCCAGCGCGAATGCGCAAAGGTAGAGGCACGCCTTGACAGCGTCTTTCACTGTTTTCAGATTGAAAATGCGCTTGAACCCAGCGACGGGATTGATGGCTGCAATGTCAAAGCGCACCGCTTTGGATGCGAGACGAAAACGCGACATCAACAGGTTCGGTGTTGCCGCCAATACAAACACCAGTGCGAGCAAGCCCGCGATGGTCAGGCCGAACTGTTCGGCATACTGCTTCGTGTAGTCATCCAGCGCGACCACGAAGCCGTTCTCAGCGGCCAGCAGCATGGTGCGCATGAGACCCGTGATGGATATGCTGTGGCGGATGAAAAGCGCCCCACCGAACAAAATGATCAGTGCAACCAGATCCTGACTGCGCCACGTACGACCTTTTTTGCTCTCGTCGCGCTTCTTCTTATCCGAGGGTTTTTCAGTTTTGGCGCTTGAACTCATGACCCCTCGGGAAACACGCGCTGCACCGGCCACGCCATTTGAATGCTGTTGAAGAAATCAAATGCCCATCCGCCGAAATACAGCACCAGAATCAGGCAGGCAATCAAGCTTTTGACCGTGAGGGCAATGGAAAAAGGGCTGAGCTGCGGGGCGAAACGAGAGAGCACACCCAGCAGGATTTCCACGAGCAACATGGCCCCCACAGCGGGTGACGCCGCCAGAATACCCGCCATAAGTGCCTGTCCAAGCACACTCGCGGCCGCCGTCAGGGTGGTCAGGTCCAGCGCAAATGAATCTGCCAGCGGCAGATGGCGATAACTTGCGGCAAGGGTCTCCATCAGGCGAAGCACACCACCGCCCAGCGCGAAGGTCACCGTCCAGAGAAATCCCATGAAGGCGGCCAGGATGGACGCTTCGACGCCAGCCGCGGGGTCGATCGATTTTGCAATCGTCGCACCGCGTTGATTATCGAGCATCTCGCCACAGGCCAGCGCGGCGAGATAGGGGGCACCGAACGTGAAGCCTACGACCAGGCCGATCGTCGCCTCTTTCAGGGCTGTGACCAGCAACGGCCGGCTGGACAACGCCTGCGCCGACGATTCAAAAGTGGGCAGTAGTGCGAGCGACACCAATGCCAGCATCACGCCGCGAAGCACGCTGGATGTGAGCGCCTTATCGCCGAACAGGGGTATGAAAAGCAGGGCGGGGCCAATGCGCGCCAGCCCCAGTGCGAAGCTCAGTGTGGCATGCTGCAAGTCAAGAAAAGGCGTGGTCATCGTCGTCAGCGAAACGCCATGGTAAGAATGTCGTCACCAAAACCGAGGATGCGCGAACCGAGCCACCCTGAGATTAAATAGAGGCACAGACACACGGCAAGAAGCTTGATGCCAAATGGCAGGCTTTGCTCTTGCAGATGCGTCACAGCCTGCACCAGTGCGACACTCAGGCCCACCAATGTGGCGACCGCAATCGGGATCGCTGAGAGCGCGACGATCAGAAATAACGCTCTGTCGGCAGCATGCAGCAGATCGCTCATGTTTTCCATCATGTCGCCAGGTCGATGTATTGCAGGATCATGCCCTTGACCACTTTGTTCCATCCATCCATCAGCACGAACAGGATCAATTTGATGGGCAACGATATGGTGATCGGACTCATCATCATCATGCCAAGCGCCAACAATATGTTGGAGACCAACATATCGATTACCAGAAAGGGCAGGTAGATATAGAAGCCGATCTTGAATGCACTTTTCAGTTCACTCAATGCATATGCTGGAAGCAGTGTCATTAGCGACGCCTGCTCGATGTCTACAGGCTCGGGCTCGTAGTCGGAACTTCGGGTGCCTGGCGAGGAATAGGTCTCGTTGGGGTCTTCACGCAGTTGCGCATCCCGCAGCGATGAAAAAAAGTTCACCAGATCGGGATCTGCGTAACGCGCAAGGTAACGGCGATAAGGCGCCAGGCCTTCCTCGAAAAACGCCTGGGTCGAGGCCGGGTTGGCGAAATCGACCTGATTTTCGTAGTAGTACTGCTGAGCCTGATTGATGATCGGCATCATGACGAAGGCGGACATGATCAAGGCCAGCCCGTTTAATGTCAGATTGGACGGCACCTGCTGCAGGCCGATGGCATTTCGCAGGAGGGAGAACACGACAGAAAACTTGATGAAGCAACTGCCTGCGGCCAGGATGAACGGCACCAGCGACGCTAGCGCAAGTGTGCCGATCAGAACGACGGGATTCTGGGTCATGATGGCAAGTCGGCAGGCTCTGCGCCGATAGGTGGCATGGTCTGCTGAATTTCAACGCCCAGTGTCTCTCCGATTCGTACCAGCTCTCCTCGGGCGAGTACCCTGCCACCGGCCATGACGTCTACGTGTGCCGAAACATAATCCAGCGACAGTGTCATTCCGGGCTGCAGCGCAGATATGTCGGCCACTGGCATGGTGCGCCTTCCCAGCACAAAAGACACGGTGACCGGCAATGCTTCCAGCGCGATGGGTGCCGTGGCGTCGATATCCGTGTCGTCGGTGTCGACAGGGTGCCCGACATGCTCCGGTTCCAGCTCGTCGATCATCAAAAAATCTCCTTGTATAACGAATGAAAATAAAGGGGTATTCCCGGTATGCAATATCCCGGGCGCAAGCGGCACGCGTATCACGTCACCCGTGCCCAGATCTACGAGTGCCGAGCACGGCAGGGTCACTTTTCCGACCACCCAGCGGATGTCGATGGGCAGGTCGGGCGACACTGCCACCGGTTGGTGAAAGATGTCGGGCACATGATCGAGATACAGCTCGAACGGCCCGCCCTGCATGTGCACGAGTGGCACGGCCATGTCGTCAGCAGTGGCAAACCCGATGACCGAATGCCACTGAAAGGCTTCGGACGGCGAGGGTAGGCCTTGCTCAAGAAGCGCCTCGCTCATAAAGTGAAGCGCGATGTCCCGATCGATACGTTCTGCCGGTACCGATGCATCGCCCAGCCAGAAGTCGATGAGTGGCTGAAGCGCAACGAATACGCGGTGCTGCCGGTCGCCACAGACGGCTCCCATGCTGACGTAAGACTGTTTGCGATCGAGGTGGCTCACTTGGCTGTTCGCCACGCGGGCCTTCAACACTTCATTGCGCAGCAGGCATGTGGCGGGGTCGACCTCCCGCAGGGCCAGACGATGACTCATCGCGAATCCTCTTCGGGCAATGACTGCCGTCTCGCATGGTTCTGACGTCCCTGCTCATCGGAGTCAACAAGGGTGATCAGGGGGGATGCGAGCTGAATCGGCGGCGCGTCGGGTCTGCCCGTCGGCCCAGCCGTGCCTTTGTGCAGATCAGCCTGCAGGACGTTGTGAACACGGGGGTTGGAGGGCGTTGCCAAGACAGGCCGACCGGCATACGAGGTACTGAGATTGAGCTTGACCGCGGCGTCGGCACTCCAGGAGGTGAAGCGATACGTCACTTCGTACGTGTCACCCCGGTCTGACTCTGCGTTGGGCGGGGTTTCCGCAACGAGCGCTGCAGACCTGTCGCTCACATAGTGGACCGCGTGACGCCTGGTGCCCTGATCCGATAACCCTTTTTCGGGCGACGTCTCGATCGTGCCGGGTAATGCCGATAACAATCTGGCGGCGACGGCTTGCGTGGGAACGGTTTCATCACTGGACTGCTTGTCTTGCGATGCAGCCCATCGGTTGCCGTGACGGGCACGCAGTTCACGCATCAAGCCCATGTCCGCGATTACGCTTGTGCCATCGTAGTTGGCGTTGGACTCATGTTGTGCGTCGAGCTGAGCCACCTTCAGATTGCGCAATGGCGCCTGTCGTGCATGTTGCGTTCTGTGCAGACCGGTTGGCGTGTCCGCCGGGCTGGTTTGCGAACGGCTGGGCTGGCCCGCGCGTGACGACTCTGCCGCGTCCGGTCGTACGGCGTTGGGCGGCAGGGGCGTTTGACTGGAGCCATTGGCGGGTGCGCTCCCC